>JBFEPB010000129.1:0-5070 GCA_041550295.1 bacterium
CGCGCCCGACGGTATCCGATGATGCCGGCCGCATGGATCCGGTAATCGATCGCCCCTAATTCCCTGGTCAGAAATTTGTCGAACACCTTCTGATCTTCAATACCTTCTTCCTCATAGATTTCGTAAATTTTCTCGACAGCATCTTTTTTCGACATCATCAAACCTGCATCGATCATGGCGAGTGCGGCACCCTCAATTGCCCTCTCTTTCATCGCCATGAAGTCAACCAGGGTATTGTCAAGATCGAATATTATAGCCTTGATCATAGTCTAGCACGGAAGAGGCCTGCGGCCTTTTCTGGCGCCATGTGGTTTATGTAGAATCCCGTCCCCAGTTCGAACCCTGTGGTACGATACATCCTCGGGGTGATCTCGATATGCCAGTGGAAATCGCTCTTGATCGTCTTCCAGTAGTTCTGCCTCGGCAACAAGTTCGGGCTGTCGCAAAGGATGAGATTGTACGGAGGGTCGTCCAGGATGTCGTACATATTCTTACAAGTCTTCTTTAGTACTGCTGCCAGGTCGGCAACTTCCGCGTCTTCAATCAGTTTATAGGCATAGGCATGACGTTTCGGTAATATCAGGATCTCAAACGGGAATCTCGACGCATATGGCGCAAACACCACAAAGTATTTGCTCTGGAAAATGAGCCGGTCGCCCATTTCGATTTCCTGCTGGATTATGTCACAGAACAGGCAGCGTTCCTTGTACCCGTAGTATTCCTGCGCACCGTTCAGCTTCTGCTTTACACGAACCGGCGTTGCCGGCAATGCAATGAGATCGGAATGGGTGTGGGTCATCGTAGTCGCGCCGGCGAGCGGACCGTGGTTCTTGAAGACAAGAATATAGCGCATTCGCTTGTCTCTGTGCAGGTCGTCTATCCGCTGCCGGTAGGTGGCCAACACGAGTGAAATCTGAGCTTCGCTCAATTCAAAGAAATTCGTCACGTGCTCAGGCGTCTCAACGATCACTTCATTGGCACCAATACCACTGACCATGTCGTAAACACCGACACCCTGCTTCTCGAGTTCGCCCTCGATCCTCAGGATTGGTTTGATGTTAGGGATGACCCGCAGCCGCCAGCCCGGCCCATTAGCCTGACCTTTCTCGCGCACCGCATATATCTCGCTCGGGGTCTGTGCCTCTTTACCCTCACAGAATGGACAGTCGCCGGATATCACCGACTCCCTGACCGGGAGCCGGGGGATCTTCTCATTTTCAGTATCAATGATAACCCATGTATCAGTTACAATATCTCTTCTTACTTCAGACATCTAATCCCTCCTTATCCTTTCGTGATACAATAAAAGAAGGGCAATCATTATTCATGAAAGGTAGTTAATACTAACCAGATTTGGCCTGTTGTCCAGCGGTTCGGTGAGCAAATCTAAGCGGTTCTGGTATCCGATACCTGGTCGTCGTTTCCAGAACAATGCGCAGACAATCATCCAGGTCAACAAGATGTCCCGGGGATACGAACAATGGCTTCACGTTGGTGCGCGTTCTCAGGACCAGGCCTATGTTTTTCCCGTCTTTCTCAAGATATTCGTATTCACCACGCTCTGACCCCGGCATCCTGTAACGACCGTACAGATGGGATTTCGCACAGCCTATCGTGGGCGTCGCCAATACTACACCCACATGCGATGCCAGACCAAGACCCCGGGGGTGCGCAATACCCTGTCCATCCACCAATAGCAGACAGGGCTTATTTCTCAACTTCTGAAAAGCCGCCACCAATGCCGGAAGTTCACGAAAGGACAGGAAACCAGTAACATAAGAAATGGTCTCGCGGATTCTTGCGCTATTTTCTTCAAGCAACTGGATGCCTGGAAATGAGAATACGCCAATTGAACAATACAGGTAGCCATTGGCCACTGCAACATCGGCGCCGGCTACATTCCAAATATCATCTCTCAGCGGGGTTATTCGTACGCGCTTTGCAGTTTCGAGCTGATCCTTTATGAGCTCGGCAATTTCCAAATGGGTCTACTCGACCGTTACGCTCTTTGCCAGATTCCGCGGGCGGTCGACATCGAGTCCCTTGAGCGTCGCTATATGATAGGCAAGCAATTGCAGGGGCACGACCGAAAGGATAGGTGAAACATATTCAAGACACTCAGGTATCGCTATTGAATGTTTACTCACTGCCCGGGTCCTGCGGTCGCCCCTGGTTACGATACATATCGGCACGCCCTTTCGAGCCACTACTTCCTGAATGTTATTCAGCATTTTGTCGTAGACACTTGAGCGGGGGTTGATACAGACGACCGGCATCTTGCTGTCGATCATGGCGATCGGCCCGTGTTTCATTTCGCCGGCAGCGTATCCGGTTGCATTGATATAACTGATCTCTTTGAGCTTGAGTGCACCTTCGAGCGCAGTCGCATAATTCAAGCCTCGGCCCAGGAACAGGAAATCGCGTGAATTACAAAAGATCTCCGCTATCTGTTTGATCTGATCATTCAGCTGGAGAATCTGTTCAACCATCGCCGGCACCTGTTTCAGTGCAGCAAAGTGTTCTGTCAGATCTACCGTGCTTACAAATCCTCTGATCAGTCCAAAATAGAGCGCCAGGAAATAGAGATTGACTATTTCCGCGGTGTAGGCTTTAGTCGAAGCAACACCGATTTCAGGACCGGCCATTATTTCGATGATCCCGTCTGACTCGCGATGAATGCTCGATTGCACAACATTGACCAGAGACAATACCTTGAGGAACTTAACCTTTGCTTCACGCAGACCGGCGATCGTGTCCGCGGTCTCCCCTGACTGGCTGATCGCCATTACAAGTGTATCACTGTCGAGCACTGCGTCACGATACCGGAATTCACTGGATATATCGACCTCGGTATGAATGCGCGCGAATTTCTCGATCAAGTACTTGCCGATCAATCCGGCATGCCACGAAGTACCACATGCCTGAATGACTATTCTGGACACTTTGCTCAATTCACCTTCTGAAATGCCGACCTCTTTCCCCGGATTTATTTTCCTGTCAACCATTCGCTCATTTACTATGTTGTGCAGCACCTTTGGCTGTTCATATATCTCCTTCAGCATGAAGTGGGGAAAATGCCCCTTGTCAATATCCCGTACCTCGATCGTAATCTTCTCAGGCGATGCCTTTACCTCTTTCCCGGCAAAAGTCATTATCTTACACTTCCCCCTACCCAACACGACGATTGAGTCATTGGGGATGTGAATGACTTCATCAAAGATGCTGATCACACCTGAGATGTCCGAAGCCACTGCCGCTTCCTTCGCATTATAGCAGCAAATGAGCGGTGCGTCGTGGCGAGCACATACCAGTTTGTTATGATTGCCGACATTAATGACGGCAAAGGCAAAATTTCCACTCAGTCTCTTCACCGTGAGTTTTACGGCTTCGGCCAGGCCCTTGCCGATGTTTTCTTCGATCAGGTGAACGATAACCTCAGAATCAGTCACAGACCTGAATATGTGCCCTTTTTCCTCGAGTTCATCTTTCAGGGAGAGGTAGTTTTCGATTATCCCGTTGACCACAAGAGCCATTTCCTCATTGCAGTCCAGAAGCGGATGGGTATTATTCTCCTGCGGCAGGCCATGCGTGGCCCAGCGCGTATGCCCTACGCCGACCGTACCTGACACCGGCTTACGCTTGATCAATTCTTCCAGCTCACTGAGTTTACCAGGCATCTTCCTGACGATCAACTCACTGTTGCTGATAACCGCAATACCGCTTGAATCATACCCACGATACTCAAGCCGCCACAAACCGCCGAGCAGCACGCTCGGCACGTCACGACTGCCTATGTAGCCAATGATTCCGCACATCATGCAATTGTATATAGTACCGGTGATTTGTCAAGACGAGGCAAGAGCGTGTCAGAAATAGGAAGTCACTTGACTTCCTGCTGGTACTGAGTATGCTTGACCATATCTGCTTGGAGGTGTGATACACTGAACTGCAGGACGCCAGCGTTATGAACGACAAGAAACCAGGTATCTTGAAAAAACAACCAATCATGAGGCGTATGATCCTGGCGCTGTTACCCTGCATAGTAGCATCGGTCTACTTTTTCGGCTGGCGTTCCCTTTTTGTCATCGTTGTGTCCTGCACTATCGCATTTTTTATCGAACATCTTTTCACCCGGCGGCGCGGTGAGCCGGTCACAGAAGCCGTTTTCGTAACCGGTATCATATATGCCCTGATCATGCCGCCAACAATACCCTGGCATGTTCTGATTTTCGGTATCGTGTTTGCTGTCATGTTCAGCAAGATGGTTTTCGGCGGCTTCGGTTTCAACATCTTCAATCCGGCAATGGCTGGCCGAGCATTCGTATACATCTGCTTTCCAGTCGCGCTCACCGCAACCTGGGCACCTGCAGCACAGGGCAACTGGGGAGGCCTCGGCATCTGGACCACCGCACTGACTCCGGATATGATCACCGCCGCCACCCCGATGGCTCTGGTAAAGGCAGGACAGGCATCATCTCCCCCCTTACTGGACATGTTTATCGGTCGATTGTCCGGTACCATGGGTGTCACCAGTGTGCTGGCGATTCTCGCCGGCGGCCTCTACGTATTCATCACGAAAACGGCAAACCGCTACATCATTATCACCGTAATCATTGCTTACGCGCTGTGCAACGGATTACTCACCATTTTCAAGGTGGCTGGCGCACCGGGTATCCTACCAGCATTGATGGGCGGCGGCTTTCTGTTCGGCGCGTTCTTCATGGCGACCGATCCGATCAGTGCTCCCAGAAACAGAAAAGCACAGATCATATATGCGACACTCATTGCAATAAGCACTACAATCATAAAAAACTTCTCAGTCTTCAATGGCGGGTTCATGTTTTCGCTCCTGCTGGCTAACATGTTTGCACCTATTCTCGATTATGCATTCAGAGTACATAGGAAAGAGCCTGTCGAGACCGATCAACGAGCAGCTGCTAAGTAGCATGGGCCTACGCGATAAAACAATATTCCCGATTTTCTACATGTTCGGAATAACCGTGTTCTTCAGCGCGATCATAATACTTTTTGGTAGCCTGACCAGAAAGCGGGTCGAGGACAACGCGCGCA
>JBFEPB010000130.1:0-5045 GCA_041550295.1 bacterium
AGGAGATTCGTAGTCCCGATTGCGTTGGTCCACATAGTCTGAACCGGAGAATTAAAGCTTGTCAAGACATAACTCTGCGCCGCCAGATGAAAGATATGATCGGGCCGACTTTTTTCCAGCACCGACCTCACCGCATACGAGTCCGTGATATCGCATTCCACCAATTCTACCTTGTGCTCGATATGAAGGATGTTGTCCCGCCTTGAACGCCACTTTATCGTACCGAAAATCTCATGCTTGCCGTGAGTAAGGAAATAGTCTGCCAGATGGCTCCCGGCGAAACCGGATATGCCGGTTATTAATATTCTCATATAATCTCCTTAGAGTTTGATGAAAAAGGGCAAATAGCCAATCGGATCAACTGTTTCATTGCGGAACCTCACTTCGTAATGCAGATGCGAAGATGTTGATCTGCCGGTTGACCCTACGGTGCCTATGACCTGACCACCATTGACTCGGCTACCGCTGAGGACATCAATGGAATTCAGATGCCCGTAGAAAGTAGAATAATTCTTGTTATGTTCGATTACTACATAGTTACCATACAGGGAATCCCAACCTGCTCCTGATACAATACCCGATGCCGCGGCAACGATCGGTGAGAATTGAGGAGCGGCAATATCGATGCCGTAATGGCCAAGGCTGAATTCCCTTGATATCTGGCCCATCGTAGGCAGCAGCGATGGTATGTTCTCGGGCATTTCCTTGAGCACTTCGATATCCGTATAGTTCGGGCTTATTTCCACAATGGTCGGCTCAACTGGCTCTGGTGTCTTCTCTATGCCCAACATGACCTTTATCTTCCGGTTGTTTGCTTCAGCCACGCGCAGATTCTCCCTGATCTCCTCGATCTTGGCGAATTCCCTTTCCAGCTGATTGTTACGGCGTCTGAGCATATCAACTTCCATTGCCCGGACATAGACGGCTGTGTAGTTCAGAGCCGCCACAATCGCAATCAGCAGGACCCCTGCGATGATCGCTCCCACCATAAAGATGAGTCTACGCGAAAGAAAGTAGTGCCTGGAACGGCTTGAATCATCGGAAACGATGAGTACTGAATAACCTTTCTTCATCGCCTAATCAAAACCCTCGGTGCAAATACGTAAAAGGAGTTTGATGGTTCCATCGACATCGTTGAGATCACACACTTCGCTGGTACTGTGTATATATCGAGTGGGGACAGACAGGACGCCACTCATCACGCCTTCCTTGACCAGCTGTATGACCGCAGCATCTGTGCTGCCGTGTTCCAAGATTTCGAATTGGTACGGAATGGAGAGCGCACGCGCATACTCGGCAAGTTTATCTTTGACGACCGGGTTAGCAATGAACCAACTGTCCTTGACCTTTATTGCCACGCCTTTCCCTACGCTGACCTCCATCCTCTGAGCTTCCGGCGTATCGCCGGTGTCGGTGACGTCAACTGCAATCGCATAAGTTGGCTCGATCGCGTAGGCACCGGTCCTGGCGCCACGCAATCCAACCTCTTCCTGTACTGAAAAAACAAAATAGATATCGTGATCCTTCCTCTTCAGCCGTTTTGCCGTCTCGACCAGACAGTAGCATCCAATTCTGTCATCCAGCGCCTTTGCTACGATCCTCTTCTTGTCAATATAACTCACCTGCTGGCTAAACGCTGCAATGTCACCTATCCTTACTTTCTTCTCAGCACTTGCCCGGTCATGTGCACCGATGTCGATGAACATCCTCTCGAACTTTGGCTTTGTTCCTGACTTCGAACCCTCTTTTGATTCATCTTTTGAGGGCTCAACACCGATAATGCCGGTCGTGCCGTTCTCAAAAACGACCCTCTGATAGAGAGCGTTTTCACTGAAGACACCTCCGACATTTGTGAATCTCAGGAAACCATTCTTGTCAATGTACGTAACGATCAGTCCTATTTCGTCCATGTGTGCGCAGAGCATGATCTTCTGAGCACCCTTGGACTTTCCGGGTCTGTGTGCAATCAAATTGCCCAACCGATCGGTCCGCAGGTCAAAACGGGAATTCTTGAGCTCTCTCTCCAATATTGCCCGTACGCGATGTTCGCGACCCGCTGGTCCGTATGTATTGCATAATTCTTCGATCAAATCCATTCTTTTCCCTTTCTAATCATGCTTTTTATGCTGCAATTCAGGAGATCTTTGACCGCCGAGATATCTTTCTTGGATGCGTAGGAAAGCGGCGAGTGTATGTATCTGGCCGGCACACTGATAACCGCGCTCCTGACCCCGACTCCTGCCAAATGCATGGCACCGGCATCAGTACCACCTATCATCGGCTTCTTATCCTGGCACGGAATCTCCTCCTCCTCTGCCGTCTTGCGTATCATTCGTACAATATCCTCATCACATATGACCGAACGATCGGCAACGGTAATCGCTGCCCCCCTACCGAGGACCGGATACTGCGGTGAATCACCATCTCCAGGCCACTCGCCAGACGATGTCGTATCGACCGCAATCGCAATATCAGGTTTCACCCGACTGGCAACGATACGCGCACCTCTGAGCCCTACTTCTTCCTGCACGGTGAATGCATAATGCACAGGCAGATCAGACTCCATGATCATCTGGAGCAAGATGAAACAACCGATCCGATTGTCGAGTGCCTTACCTTTGACAATATCGCCGTCTTCACTATACGCGGTTCCAAAACTCGCATAGTCTCCAATCTGCACAACTTTCAGGGCTTCTTCTTTTGAAGACACCCCGATATCAATAAAAAGGTCCTTGGTCTTGAGCATCTTCTTCAACTCATCATCTTTTGCCAGATGAATAGGTTTGTGACCGATGACACCTAGTTTCTTGCTGTCACCGACATAAACGCGCTTTGCCATCAGCACATTGGGGAGCATGCCAATCGACCGGAATCTCAATAGACCCTCCTTCTCGATCCCGGTTATCATCAAACCAACCTCGTCCATATGGGCGGCGAGTAATACCCTGGGCTTTATGCTATCCCCTTTTCTGACGATCAAATTGCCGTACGGATCTTCAAACAGGTCTGCGGCGTACCTCTTTACTTTTCGTACTATCTGGTCTCTTATCCTGACTTCGTCGCCGCTGACTCCGTGCAATTCACAAAGTTCTTTTAGATCCTGTAACACGGACAAATTATATTTAATAAGCTATTATTGTCAACCTAATCAATTATTGACTAGCCTTGCCACACGATTATACTTCGTACGGAGGAAGAGATGAACAACTTATTGTATATGTTGCTTATCCTCGGATATGTATACGAAGACAGCGATAGCCTCATTGTATACGACGATACGCTCACTATCTGCGGCAACCACAATTATGCGATCAAGGTTGACATCGGTGATAACTCGGAGCTCTTCATACGGGAAGCAAGCGGCGCACCGGATTCGACCGGTTGGCTTGCTCTGACTGCGCCTACAATCACGATCGATGATTTGTCTTCTATCGAGGGCTCAGAAAAAGGATACAAGGGGGGATATTTGAACAGTCACCCCTGGGGCTATGGCCCAGGCGGCGGCAGTGCCGGAGGCGTGAGCGGCGGGGCCGGAGGCGGAGGTGGATACGGTGGTAACGGCGGTGCAGGAGGCGATTACTATGGCGGTGCAGGAGGCAATTCATATGGCGATCCGGCTGATACCATTATCCAGATGGGTTCTGGGGGCGGGGCCGGACGGCTCAGCGTGGTAATAAGCACCGGTGGAAACGGCGGAGCAGCGCTGTCACTGCGCGGTAGTTTCGTAGAAATCACTTCCTCGTCAATCACGAACAATGGACAGAACGGCGAAACAGGTGCCGGATTGGAAGCGAGTGGCGGCGGGGCAGGCGGAGGTATCATCGTCTGGGCTGACACGGTCCTGATGCATAATCTCACGATCGAGGCGACTGGAGGAAACGGTGGCGACGCAGCATTCGGCGGTGGTGGCGGCGGAAGCGGCGGACGTATCAAGGTACTTTTTTCATCATATATCGACACGTCTGGCGTCATGTACAGAGTTCAGGGTGGGATCGCTGGCACAGGCGATCCAGGATTGCCCGGCAGCACCCCTGGAGATTCAGGCACCGTACGCATTACCGTATTTACCGGAATCACCGAAGCAAGAGGAGTATCCGGGCAAGTGTTATGTGTTCATCCCAATCCAACGCACGGGATATTGAGCATCAAGGCGAAAGTAGCGCCGGCAAACGTGAAACTGTACGATATTTCAGGCAGATTGGCCATGAGTCTGAACCTTCGCAGTCAGTCTGAAATGGTTGACCTTAGCATGCTGCAGCCGGGTGTCTATTTTATAGTTGCAGACAATCAAGATCGCAGACCATATAAGATCATCCTGATTGACTGACCATCAGCCGAGATGCCATCGTGCTAACCATAAAATGCTCCAGATGTAAAGGGAAGATATTCCGCTATTTAAAGATAGGTAAGGGCCAGGTGCTCCGCTGTTACAGGTCCCAGATTTCCAGGGATTACAGCGTGCGTGAAGGGAGCAGGGTCTTGTGCAGATGCGGCAATCTCATCGGTACCGAGGAAAAAAACTGGATCAAAATGCACAAGAATGCCTTCTTCCACACAGGAACCAAGATCAGCCGGCAGTGATACAATAGATCCAGGAGCGTAAGGAGATCGGTTCTCCCTGCGCGAAGCACTATTCTCTTGCATTAAGACAAAAAATATATATAATTGACAGTCAATAATTCATTACTGATTAGTCAAACGACAGTTCAAAGACAATAGTTTGTACTAAGGAATGGGATTTTAAGGAGGCTAAAGAGATGGACCCACAAGTCAGTGATTTTCTCAAGAAACGGTTGGGCGATGAGGGCTATAATAAGCTCTCGCGCATCGACAATCCTGAGCTACACGCGTTCGTTGCAAAATATGTACAGCACTGTAATCCGGACAAAGTATTCATCTGTACAGATGACCCCGCTGACCTCAAATACGTGCGGGAAGCCGCGATAAGAAATGGTGAAGAGGAACCGCTTGCCACCGAAGGTCACACAATTCATTTTGACAATGCAAAAGACCAGGCACGCGATAAAGAACACACACTCATTCTC
>JBFEPB010000131.1:0-5023 GCA_041550295.1 bacterium
AAAATTCTCAGGAAGACGCTGGTGAATCTCCTCAGGAAGAACGTCGTCATACCCAATAGCACAACCGGTTTGTTCAAATGCATCAAGAGATAGTATGCATAGCCATACAGATTCTTGTTCCGGAAAATCTCTCTGTAGTAACGCGCCACTACATAAAGAGCAGTGAGAAGCGGGAGCGCCAGCACGAACAGTATCCTGCCTGTTACAAGCAAGAAGAGTACGAGTGCCAGAAAAAAAACGCCTTGTAGAACAAGGTTGCGCGCGCGCCGGAACAGATCACCATACGACCTCTCCCTTGACATCGTAATCACCATAGCGTAGGAAATACCCATAAGATAGGAGCGCTTTACGAGCCCGTTGAGACTGTCTATCCCGTAATCATGAACACCCATTGTGTGGTCGATCATGTAGATACGATAGCCTTTTGCACGTAACCGGTACCCCAGTTCGGTCTCCTGTCCCTTAAGGATCAACGGGTTATAGCCACCGGTGATCTCCAGTGCGCTTCGTAAGAAAGTACCGCCGCCACCCGGTGCATCGACGAAACCGGATTCGCGCACCGACCAGGGATAGTTAAGCACGCGGGCAAGAAAATTTCGGTCACTGCCGCGTTCGAGAACATTGCCGATGACACAGGCGATCCTGTCGACACTCAGGAAACCGACTGCTTTTCTCAGATATCCCGGATCCATCGTCATATCACCGTCGACAAAGTGTATGATCTCATGTTGAGCCTCCTTGATACCGCGATTCCTGGCCAATCCCGGTGAAGGAAACTCACCATGTTCCTCAACTGCTCGAATATTTAAACTCCTGGCGATCTCCATACTATTGTCGGTAGAACCCGTGTCAACGTAGATCACCTCGAACCGGTCAGCAGGATAGTCAATATTCAAGACTGACCGGATGCATTCTGATAGATTGTCCGCTTCATTCCTGCCGATTATGACAATAGAAACACAAGGAATATGCTTCATCTCATTCACCTACGTGGAAACGATCCTGCCAGATGATCGCGTTGATGACCCGCCAGACAATCGGTCGGTACAGGTCTTCATGGCCTATTGCTGACAAAATTCTCTCTTTCAGTCTCCGTACGTCGTATATGCTGCTACTTGCGGGCAACCGGTCGATAATATTTTTAACGAAATCTTGTGCGCCGTTGAGCAACTCTCTATCAGGCATTACGAACCCCCTCTTGTCCGTGCGTAAACGGATCTCCTCAGGGATCACGCCTTTCATTGCTTCACGGTATGCATATTTGGTATAACCGTTCCTCAGTATCATGTTGGGCGGCAGTTCGAACAAATACTCAACGAGACGGTGATCGAGAAATGGTACCCTAGCCTCGATGGAGAAAGCCATCGAGTTGCGGTCCACCTGCCTCAGTATCCCGGGGAGATTGGTGAAACGAGTAAGCTCATAACTCTCTTTCTTTACCCACGAAGATAGTTTGCGTGGGCCAGGATAGAAATCCCGGTTCAGCAACGGTGAACGCGTGATATTCTCCTTCACAAAATCCGCGTCCAGCCATCCTGCTGCATTTCTCGACACAGCCGGATGGAAATGGACAGGTAATACTTCGCGGGCAATACGCTTGCCGATACTGCGCGCCAACCGGCTCAGCAAAACCGACTTCCGTGTTCTGAACAAAGCAGCGTTCTCGTTCAATTGACTCAAGAATTCGCCTATCCGGCCAGAAATCATCAGCTCTCCCAGCATCGTGATATGGGGTCCGGTGTAATATCCTCCCAGTAACTCGTCTGAGCCCTGACCGTCGAGCACAACTGTGGCACCGCTTTTCTTTGCCAGCTTGTACACACACCACCCGCCGAATATGCTCGCCCTGAGCAGCGGCTCATCGTGATGCCAGATAAAGGTTTCCAGTTCTTTTTCGATATCGAATGGTGAGGGAACATCGAAGAAAGGTTCGACGTTTGACTTTTCGATCACTATCTTTGCATAGCGTGTCTCATCGATACGCGGGTCAATGGATCCGATCACGAAAACCTTATGCTTATGGGCGCTTCCATTTTCCCTGGTGATCCTATCCACGATGCTCACGATGCCGGAGGAATCGAGTCCGCCGGAAAGACATGTTCCCACCGGTACATCGGACCGCAGCCGGAGACGGATGCTGTCCTCCAATAAAGAGTGTATATCCCCGTAGATTTTCTCTTCCTTCACTGCACCATTCGATACATAGCCAGGTAGATCCCACCAGCATTTTGCAGTCAAAGCAAATTCATCTTTCTTAGAGAGCGTGATTTCAAGGAATTCTCCAGGAAGCATCTTGTGTACGTCCGCAAAAAATGTCTCCCTTGTCTCATTGCCATACGAACCGAGGGCCAGGTAGTCGAAGAACACGGTCGGGTTGATCTCCGCGCCGAACGGCACAAGGGAGAGCACCTGTTTTGCCTCTGAACCGAAGATGAAATGCTCTCGGTCAAAGAAATAGTAGAACGGTTTTATGCCCAACCGGTCACGCGCGCAAAAGAGTTTCCTGCGCTCCGTATCCAAAATGCAGAACGCCCACATGCCGTTGAACTTTTCAAGACAATCGCTGCCCCACTCAAGATAGGATTTCAATACTACCTCGGTATCGGTGGCAGAACTGAAAGAATGACCAAGTGCCTCCAATTCTTTGCGTATCTCAATGTAATTGTATACCTCGCCATTATAGACGATCCAGTAGCGATGACCCCCCTCATGCATTGGCTGATGTCCTTTCGGAGAAAGATCGATGATTGATAACCGACGGAATCCCAGAGCGCCTAATACGCCTCGCCCGAAGCGAAAATCCTGCAGGTTCTCGTCCTGCCACTCAGTAACCTTTAGCCCGCGTTCCACAGTGACGTATCCATGATCGTCAGGTCCCCGGTATCTCACCAGATTATTTGCCGCGGCGAATTTGCCGGGCACGAAATCACCCTTAACGCTGAAGTAGCCGACTATTCCACACATATGAAAGAGACCCTTTGTCCAGTTCCGCAATAGCGGATTTCGCTACTGTGCTTGATCATCTCTATTACCCAATTCACCCTTGATATAACTGCCGAGTTTCTTCAGATTGAATAACATCCTCAGCGATTCAAGATCTGACCTCTTGATCCAGCCCATCAGGAAAAGAGCAGCATAGGTCAGCACAAAATAAAGCGGTATGAAGATTATCTTGAAAACCAACCCGTGAATCGCGATCAGGTAGCCATACAAATAGCCGAAAACAACATAATTGACGATACCGAATATCAGGTACTTCAGATTGGCAGACAAACTGAGCAGGTTGCACTTCCGCTTGGCATACACCCGGTACAGGATGCCGGCGAATACGCTGGAAATGAGCAGCGTATAAGCCCCGCCCGTAATACCCATACCAAACAGGGAGGGATTCGGGAGTATGCAAATGAGAACAAGGAAAACAGCCAGATGCATCATACTCAGCACCGCGAACAAACGGAAGAACCCCATGCCGGTTAAAACGTTACCATAAGGTATGTTCAAAACCATCAAGAACATGGCAATATTGATGACCGCCATGAGAGGGATTGAAGGAAGGTACTGACTTCCCAGAACCAGTTTCACAATTACGTCGGCATATAGTGAAAGAAATATCACCACCGGCATCACAAAGATCAGGGAGAATCTCTCAAATTTATCGATGGTTGTTCTGATATACTCAAGATTTCCCTGGGCGGTTGCCTTGGAGAACAACGGAAGAAAAAGCATACCCACGCTCGTTGCCATCATGAAGACGATACTGCCGATCCGGTAACTCGCCGTGTAGTAGCCAAGTTGTTCAGAGTTTGTAAAATGCTGAAGCATTACCTTGTCTATGTTGTGCATGACCTTTGTCGCGATGCCGATAAACAGTACCGGCACTGAAATGCGCAAATAATCCATGGCCAGGTTTTTGTCGTATCTAGCTTTGGGATAACCCTTGAAAAGATATAAAATGACCGGGACCGCGACAATCGTCGCTATCAAGTTCCCAAGTGCGAGAGCCACTGCTTTATAGCCGAGCAGAACGATCACGACCCTCAGTACCTGATACACGAAAGTTCTGATGAATTCCGGAATACTCTGTTTCGCCTGTTCCGTCTTTGCGGCAAAGGTTGTGCCAGGAATGAGCAGCAGCTGATTGATCGTGATCGCAATTAGAAACAGCAGTATTACGTACTCATGTGCCGTACTCTCAAAGGCAACATTAAACACATATTTCTGAACCAGCAATACGCCAACTACGAATATCAAAAAGATCCCCGTATTGATCGTCTTCAGGACGGCGAACGTCGAGATGCACGTACCGAGATCCCTGCCTTCGGATACCAACTTCACATGGGCAGGGCCGATCCCGAGATCGGCGATGAATTCAAAAGTGCTTACGAACGCAAGGCCGAATGCCACAGTACCCAGGACGGTCGGGCCGGCAACACGGGCAACCACGATGCTGGCAATGATCTGCACGAACTGCATCACCATGGTCGTGCCGTAGCTCAGGATCAATTTCTGCGCAAGCATGCCATTAACCCCGCATTCCGGTTTGGCCGACCATATATTCCATCATTGCCGATTTCGAACGAATAAACGCTGCATTCATAAAGCACTAGCTCGCCGCGCTTCGGCGGAAAGGATAAACAGACTCGAACATTCGCTTTGGGTGAGTGATGTAATACAGAGACCGATCGATCATCTGGTATAGATTCTTTATACGGTATTGGTAGATAGGATGTATGGCAGCCCCGAATTTCGCTTTGAATCTAGTAACACCCTCCAACGAGTGAAGCGGCGTAATAAGAAAATCAAAATGCTTGTAGTCATTCTCCTTTGCCCACTTCATGATCTCCCACACGAGAAGATCGTTGGGCCTCGAGTTGCGGTGTTCATACGAAGAAGCATTGCCCCAATAATACACTGTGTCGTGGTGCGTCAGTACGATCGCCACTGCGATCGGCAGGCCATTCTGCATCGCCGAGAATGCATGAGAAAAAGGCAGACCCGCAACATAACCGTAGTACTCCCGGCG
>JBFEPB010000132.1:0-5022 GCA_041550295.1 bacterium
GGATGGCACCGTACATGGACAAGAACAGAATGACGTACAGTGCACCCATCCAGAATGGTGGGTTGTATATCAACAGTACACCGGCCACGAGAAAAAAATTCCCGACATACAACGGATGTTTCAACAACCGGTAAGGGCCTTTTGTGATCCTGTATTCGCCCACGAATTTTCGCGCACGGGCATCAACACCAATGTATCCTGCCGCCCAAGTTCTTATTGTCAGCCCAAGCAGCACAAGGACATGACCGGCCGGTGCGCGAACCGGATCCGCGGCAAGCATTAGCAACCCAAAAGCAACCGTCGCAATCGCTGCCCGGTAACGGAACAAGATTCTACCTATTGCGGTGAGAACGATCACATGAATAATGCCGGGAAGGGGATTTGAACCCCTATACCCTTGCGGGCGCTAGGTCCTGAACCTAGTGCGTCTGCCAATTCCGCCATCCCGGCTGAGACTGATAGCCGTCATCAGTTAGTATACACAGAGGACGGTTTAAGTCAACGGAACAGCTGAAAGGAGGCACGCTATGATATGCTCATGTGATTAAGGAAGCGGAACTTCCCTGACTTTCGGGTACCGCCCGTACAAACGCCGATAGATTTTGGGGTAATCTGACTTACCACCCAGTAGCATGCTCGTTATCGGGAATGCCTTTTTAGCCAGAGCCGACATCTGATGAGCGATGTTTCGGATATCCCACTGCGCAGTTAAATCCTCGCGTAGCCGCGAAATGTGATACAGTTCCCTGAGATTTACCTTCATCAACACGCGTCTGCGATGCGCGTTGGTTAGAATATAACTACCGATGCCCGGCAGCGCTTTTTCAAGCCTGCCATAAAAATCATTTGTCCTGTCGACAATACAGAGGAAAGATTTCTCTTCACCGACATCTTTTACTGACTGCGGCACCATAACACCAAACGCCGGGGCATAATCGCTCGCGACTATGGATGCCATGCGATGCCGCTTAAGCTGACCAAAGCAGCCCGCTGAAACGATCAACGCATAACAGAGTTCTGCATATTCAAATTCTCTGAGCACCACATCATAAAGCTCGAGCCGGGCACATGATTTCTTGAAAAGCTCGACTTTCTTTCTTTTCGACATGCGCCTAACCGCACGTAAGCAGCTTTGATAATCCTTGCCCGCGGTCCGGAAGAGTAATGCTGCCAGGATCCTATTGTCACCCTCCGCTGTATGCTCAACCAATTTGACGTCTGTGTTATCCAACGTGTTTATGGATTTACCCATCTGATGCACCCTTTCTGCTAATTCGCCATATGTTCTCGAGTCATAGTCATTTGCCGCAAAGAATAAAATGATCGACGGAGAGATCCTTTTCACACAATTATACAATTTCTTACCCAGTTCGCGCATTTCCGCCAGGTCGTGGGACGCAAATCTGCGTATCATGAGTTCAAGATTCCGCGCGTTGATAGTAGCTCCCACCTGGGTCTGCGTCGCCTGGGAAAGAATGTATCGGGAGTCCTCTTTTGCCCAATTCTCCAGAAGCCGCCGTCCTTCGCTGCCTGCTGCCTCCGAGCACCTGCGGAAGTTATTCTCTTTGATCGCTGCGAACAACTGTTCATATAACCTGTTCTGCCGGCGGATAATCATCCTGAATTCCCGTCGCAACTTCTTGTCCCGCAACTCCTCCGGCACAACATAATCCCCCTTCAGGGTCACGTAGCGCTGGGATTTTTCCGTGTAGGAACACAGACGGTGACTTTCAAGCTCCTCGATCGCTTTGCGCGAAATGCCCAGTATGTCAAAATTGAAAACGGCATGCTCGGCCACTGAATGATGTCCCATCTCAAAAATAATCTTCCGGTTCGATGCTCGCGCCCTGGCGACCTCATGTCTTGCATGCTCACGGAGAACATTGATCGGCTTTGGACTCCGGCTGATGCGCGCATATGCTGCGGATATCGATTCCGGGGTCAAAAGCACATCTCTTCTCTTCCTGTATTCGCTGAGCGCGTCGAGGTCCACATTATGCCCGGCGAGTAAAACGCGCATCGGCATTACCTGGCTCTCCGGAATCTGGCCTCGACGTCTTTTGCCAAGCGTTTCAATGTCGGATACAAGCTCGCTGCTGCCCGCTGATAGGCCCCAAGGTCCCGGCCCACCGGGTCAGGCACTTCAGTATGTTGTATCTTTCGTTTATACTCGCGCAGCAGAAATGTTTTCACTACAGCATCCGGATTGATCTCGAGCACTGTCTCGTAGTGTCTGTACTCCATCACCAATATCAGGTCTGACCATTCAACCAGATCCCGGTCAAGGTATCTGGTGCGGTGATGGTCGATCGACCCACCATATTCCTTTACTACCTGCCTTGCGTAATGGGCAGCCTGGAGCCCGCTCACCGCAGCGGTGCCGGCCGATCGTGTCTCGCAGTATTTCGGGCTGACCAATGTGCCGAAAATACCTGCGGCCATCGGGCTGCGGCAAGTATTACCGCTACAGACAAAAAGCACATTGAATTTCAACGAAGCGCTGAGCATCACCCTGCGGCCATACACCTTCTCGATCGCCAATATCGCAACCCCTCCTTTGCGCATTATCAACGGCGGCGTCGATGTAAGATCCAGCACGGTCGAGGGCGCCGAATACAACAAACCGCCGTCGACAACAAAACTTACCTGAGTGAAATGCTCAACAATGTCGTATGGTGATGGTAGTGGAGGCTCACCGCTCTTATTAGCGCTCGTTACGGCCAGGGGATGCCTGTATTCACCGAGCAGTTTCAGCACGAATTCATGCTGGGGGACTCGGAGCCCAACCTTATCGCCAACAAACGGTAAAGCAACACCTCGCCTTTTCTTCAGGATTATGGTCAAGGGTCCGGGTACGAAAAAGTCGATGATTCTTTTCTTCAGCGGGACTGCGAATTTTTCTATGTCGCTCTTGAGCACAAAGACAGTAAATGGTCTCTCTTCGCGTTGCTTTGCCTCAAAGAGATTTTTGACTGCTGTTTCATCGCCGCCGTCGACCGCAAGACCATATACCGTATCAGTGGGTATTGCGATTATCCCCTTACCCTCGAGAATCTGTTTTATGCGTTGGATTGAATTGTTCGCCTCACTGAGTTTGACAATCATAAAGATTAAATGAACAATCTGGGTTGCTACTTATTCTTCAGCTGATTGTACAGACGGCTCGCAAATAGCGCCGCGTTCTTGGCGCCTGGCTTGCCGATACCAAAGGTTGCGACCGGCACTCCGGATGGCATCTGGGAAATTGAAAGCAAAGAATCAAGCCCGCCCAGGGTAGAAGCCGGTATAGGTACTCCGAGCACCGGGATGTCAGTGAGCGAGGCGATGAATCCGGGCAGATGGGCAGCCAGCCCAGCACCAGCAATGATCGCCACAACCCCCCTGTCTTTCGCGTCTCGGATCAGTTCTCTGATCCTGTCCGGTTCACGGTGGGCAGAATGAACAAAGACTTCATAAGGGACGGATTCATTTCTCAAATACTCCTCAGCCACTGACATTATCTCGCTGTCAGACTTACTGCCCATGAATATCCAGACCTTCATTTTCTCCTCCTCCTCTTCATTTTCTTCATACCTGTGTTGCCAATATCCCTGCGAAAATACATTCCCTTGAAATGTATCTTCTTTATCTCATCATAGGCATGCTGCTTGGCGACTTTCAAACTTTCGTGAACCGTCACAACATTCAGTACTCTTCCCGAGGACGTAACCAGCTTAGAATCATCCATCTTTGTCCCGGCATGAAAGAGCAGTGTACGGGATTCCAGCTTTTCCTTGAAGACTATTTCCTCCCCCACCCGATAGTCGTTCGGATACCCGGCCGACGCCAGCACGACGCAGAGCGACCATTGATTCTTGAACTTTATCGGCTCGTCAGACAGTTTCCGTTCGGCCACGGCTACCATCGAACCGAGTAGATCGCTTTCCACTAACGGCAGTATCACCTGCGTTTCTGGATCACCAAACCGGCAGTTAAATTCCAATACTTTAGGACCAGACGATGTGAGTATCAAACCAGCATATAATACACCCCTGTAATCAAGTCCCTGGTCACGCAACGATAAGATGGTCGGCTGGATAATTACGTTTTCAATTATGTTCGCAATCCGTTTGTTGACCGGATACGGTGCGTATGCCCCCATGCCACCGGTATTCGGCCCGCGGTTGCGATCGTACAATTTCTTGTGATCCTGCGAAGACGGGAGATAGCTGATCGAAAGACCATCGGTGAGCACGAATACTGACGCTTCCTGACCGGTAAGGAATTCCTCAACCACAATGCGATTACCCGCCTCCCCGAGTCTATGCTGAACCAGCAGCAGGTCTACCGTCTTCTCGTAATCACGCCTGCCGTTGACAGTGAAAACACCCTTTCCCGAAGCCAGCCCAGATGCTTTTACCACAACAGGATATTTGTTTATTGTTTTCGTATATTTCAAAGCCTCAGATGCCGTTTCATACACCTGGAACTTCGGTGCGGGAATGCCGAATTTGCCCATGAATTCCCTGGCAAAAGATTTATCGGCCTCGATGCGGCTCGCATTCTTGTTCGGTCCGAACACCTTGAGCCCGGCGTTTTCGAATTCATCAACAATGCCCATGGCGAGCGGCAGTTCTGGGCCTATTATCGTGAAATCTATCTTTTTTTCTTCAGCAAAATGGAGAAGCCCCGGGATATCAGAAGCAAGGATATCGACACATGTCGCCACCTGAGCGATACCGGGGTTACCTGGTGCCGCATAAATCTTCCTGACCCTCTTTGCCCTACTCAATTTCCAGGCAAGAGCATGCTCGCGGCCGCCGCCGCCCACAATTAACACCCTCATCGCAATCTCCTCATAATATCAGTGAACTCTTTCTTGGACCGCTCAATAATGCTGCCTAAAACGACAAAATCCGCGCCAGCATCAAACGTCTTCTTTACATCATCGTATGTTCTGAGACCGCCACCGACGATAAGAGGAATTTCAATGCTCTTCCTCACCTTTTCCACCATGGTGTAGGGAACGGCGTTTTGGGCCCC
>JBFEPB010000133.1:0-5016 GCA_041550295.1 bacterium
GGCATGAAGATGACCATGAGACGCTGTCTTGGGTCGACCGTCGTAAACAATGACTGGACCAACATCATTATGCCCATGCTGATCGGGAGAACGTAGTAAGGGTCCTTGAGCGAGAGATCGGCTATCCAAAAGATGAAATCCGCATGTCGGAATTCAATGGACGAGGTCAATGTCCTGAATAGCGCAAAAAATATCGGCATCTGGATAAGAAGTGGCAGGCAACCCGAGAACGGATTGACCTTGTAGGTTTTATAAAGATGCATCATCTCCTGATTAAGCCGTTGGGCATCGTTCTTGTATTTCTGCTGGATCTTCTTGAGTTCGGGCTGAATCATCTGCATCTTGTGTTGGGACATTATCATCTGCCGGGATAGCGGGAAGAAAATCAGTTTTATCAACAACGCAAATATCATGATCGCAAAACCGTAGTTGCCGATGAGTGAGTATATGAAATTCAAAATCGCCATTATCACTCTGGAGATGGGCCCCCAGAAACCCCCCGAGGCGATCTCCTCATAGCCCTTCTCATATTGGGCGAGCTGGGAGCGGTCCATGGGGAGAAGGAGAACGCTGATGTCCAGATCTTCACCGGCCGCTATTTCTGCTCCATATCGATCCTTGGCCCCACCCATGTAGTAACAACCAAAAGCAGCGTCGCGCGTTTCGACCGGCTCTATTTTCCCGGGTATTTTAAGGAATGAAACCTTTTCTATCCCACTCTCATTATTCACGGCAAGTATGAAGTACTTGCTGCGCAGCGCAAACCAATCCAAATCGCCGGAGTAGATGAATGAGTCTTTGATTTTCTTCGTCACGGCTTCGACTTTTTCATTCTTTATATAAACGCTGAAATTACGGAGGTCATCGTCCTGATTCAGGGGTTCGGTTATGTTCAAACCTGCTTTTAAACTCAGGGTCTGACCCGTTGTATTAGTTGTCACGTGTAACGAAAACCCATGCTTATGGTCAAAACGGTAGGTCTTGACCAAATGTCTCGTGCCACTGTCGTGAGTGAAGACTACTGAATCGCCGCTTGCCACATACGAAAGTTGTGCAATATTATCGAGGCTGTCTCGTAATATGCTGGTAAAGAAATGGCGACCAGGAGGAACGATATCAATATCATAGTCTTTCAGATACATCGACGCTACTGATCCGCCGTAGCTCGATAGAACGAAGCGGACATGGCTTCGGTCTATGACTATTGTATCTTCAGTAGCCGGTTCACGTTCCAACTCTTCAATCTCAAACTCCTCAGTCACGGATGTGTCCTCAACTGCTTGTTCGACGGTCTCGGTCTTCGGCGCTGGCCGATTGAAAAAAGTCCAGATCAGCAGGATGCCAATGATTATGGCAAATGCAATGGCAGTGCGTGTACGGTCACTCATTTCTCTCCACCCTTTTTGGTATTGGATCCCAGCCACCTTCACAATACGGGTTACAGCGCAGAATTCGCCACAAACTCAATGAAATACCCCTTAGCAGGCCATGCTCTCGAAGAGCATCTATCGCATAAGATGAGCATGTGGGCTCAAAGCGGCAGACCCTGGGAAGCATTCTACCGATAGTCAACTGATATATCTGAATGATCCGAATCAGCACCCGATTCATTTCCGCTCCATAAACACACGGATTGACTCAAATGCCTCATCGAGCGTGATGGATTCGTCTGTATAGATTATTGTTTTCATCCCTTCAAAGTAAGCTTTGTTCATTCGATATGCCTCCCTTAAAATTCTCCTGGCCCTATTCCTTTTCACGGCGTTACCGCATTTCCTGGAGGCAATAAAACCAGCTTTTCGGACGTCAGATGAAGAATAAATAAAGATGACTTTCCCGCACTTTCTCCTCTGGCCGCGTGCGAATAATCGTTTGAACTCCGAACTCGCCTTGAGTATTTCAGCCCGTGGAAGTATTTGTTTTCTTATTTCGCTGCCTTTTAACGAAGGTCTGACTATACAACGAGCCTTTTTCGTCCCTTTTTTCGCCTTCTCTTCAAGACTGCTTTGCCTGCTTTAGATTTCATGCGTTTGCGAAAACCATGCGTCTTTTTCCGTTTTCTGCGACTCGGTTGGTAGGTCCGTTTCATTGAATTTATTATATTCAGAATCCTGCAGAAGTCAATGATTTATTGACCATCCAGATCCCTTCAGAACAGGTCTTGATCCGCTAGAGGTACAACCCGTTTTTCTACATAATTGTTGACTAAACGAAAGATATGTCTATAATTAATCTAAATGAAGGATGAAGTCAACCAGATCATTCTGGGCCTTACCAAATCATTCAAGGCAATGCAGATGTACGGGATGAATCATGCCTCTTTCCGTCACTTCTTCGAACCTTTTAATCAGAAATTATCACAATTTCTAAAAGAAAACAATGAACTGAGCCTTAAAATAGAGAAGTTTCAAATTCTCCATGATGGTCAGGTGGTCTACAAAGAAGAAGAGATGGATATGAGCATCGCATTCAGAATGTTCAAGGACGGGATACGGAATCTTACATTCATGAGCGGACTTACCTCTGATGAACTGGTGCTATTCGTAGACGTCATAAGCCGTCCGGCCAAGGATTGGGATGTAGCACTGGGATTATGGGAATGCAATTTCACGCACGTCACATTCTATGTTATCGAGGCGGATGAAGTACTTGATTACCAGGTGCCTGATGTACCGATAGAGTATGTTGACTATGACGAAAAACTTAAACAGCTTATCCTGAAGGAAAAAATTGACATTGATTCAGTGATTGTTCCTGACCTTGATGAGAATGAGGTAGAAAATTTGAAGAAATGCATAACCGGTGAAGAAAAGACAGCAATCCTGCCAGTGGTGGTGAAAACATTGAGCGATTACCTGCATACAGAACGTTCGCAGGAAATCATAGAAGGTCTGCTGGAAATTCTTGAGAGTTGTGTAAACATGAAGGATTTCTATAACGCGCGCCGCATCGCATACAAATTAAAAGATTATCCGGACATAAATTTCGTTGAACGGTTTGAAAATGAAACAACGATCGCCGGTTTCAGGGAAACGCTTAACGTACCCGAGGATGAAGTCTTCAATGAATTCCTTGCCTTTCTTGGTTTTTTTGGCAGGAAATCGATTCCCTTCTTGATGCAACTGATGCCGTCTATCGAGCGCTCAGACCGGCTGAACGCACTGACCCACAGAATAGCGCACATGGCAATGGATGATGCTGCGCCCGTCGCTGCGTTCCTAAGGAACCAAGATCTGAACATCGTGCGAATCACAATAAATATAATTGGTCTGATCAATCCACCGGGTATAGGAAAGATGCTCAAACCATTATTGAACCACGGCGACCGTGAAATCAGACTAGCGGCTGTTGAGGCTCTCAGTAATGCCGAACAAGTCGAATGCGTAAAAGAACTCATCACCGATACCGATGTCGAAGTGAGAATAAAAGCGCTGCGGATGCTGAGTAAGCATAAGTGCACGGAAATATATCCTATCTTGCTCGATCGGATAAGTCAGAATAGTTTCCTCAATCTGGATTTCGCCGAACAGCGAGAGGTCTTTGATTTTATGACGGCGAATGCGCAAAACGATTATGTAAAGACCATGCAGAAATTACTGATGAAGCGCAAGTGGTTTGGCGGAAAGAAATACCGGATTATGAGACGCCTGGCCGCACTGGCTCTAAACCAGATCAATACCGAGGAAGCACTGGCCATCCTGAAGAGAGGAGCAAAGAAACGAAACAAGGACATCAAATTTGCATGTGAGACAGTACTCAGGGAGAGGTCGACATGAATGTCTACATAGCAGGAAAAACCGTGATCGGATTGCTCTATCCCTTGTATAAAGCGGTCCAGGTCTATGATGTCAATAACAACGTAGTAATCAACACCGCGAAGAAATTCGTCGACTACCTGCAGGAACTTCTGTCGACTTTTTCAAGCCTTGAGTTCGTCCGTTATCGCGATTATGTTTTTTTCAATAAGCAGAGGCTGAAATATGAGATTGACAGTTACGCTAATCTACAGTTCATGAACAATCAGCTCAAAACCCTGAATATCAAATCAATAACTTTCAAGCGCGGCGTTACCCAGAAAGAAATCATTGACTTCGCCGTCATTTTTAAGGAAAGCCCCACCGTTTTCCAGCAACACGCAGAGGCAGACGAATTTGCCCACATCGACATCGAACTGCTCAAGGACGACAAAGAGCCAGAGGAACCGATTGAGAACGGGCAGGTAACAAAGAGGACTTATTTCAAGGCTTTGAAGGTAACCAGGAATCTCATGCAGAATCTATGGACAGGCAGACCAGTCGACGTCAAGAGTTCACGCCGGGTCATATACGGCCTCGTCGATTCAATATCAAGGGATGAATTCGGGATCCTCGCGCTGACGACGATAAAGAATTTTGATGAATACACGTTCAACCATTCATTGAACGTCGGGATTCTCGCGCTGGCGCTCGGACAGCGAATTGGCCTCGACCGCAAGAACCTGGCACGGCTCGGCACGTCAGGCATATTGCACGACATAGGCAAGGTAGAGATATCAAAAGACCTGATAAACAAAATGCAAAAACTCACTGACCAGGAATGGGAAACACTGAAGATGCATTCAAACTTCGGGGTGCGCGAGATCCTGAAGACCCGTGGACTCGATGAAACCTCGATGTTCGCCATTGCCGTGGCATATCAGCATCATTGGAATTTTGACGGCACGGGCTATCCACTAAGGCAGAGGGAAGATGAACCGACCCTCTTCTCACGTATCGTACGGATCTGTGATTCGTATGATGCGATGACAACTGCGAGAGGGTATCAACCTATCCCCTATCTGCCGCACTGTGCATTGCGGGTAATATGGTCAAACCAGAACCGTTTGTTTGATCCGATCCTCACCAAGGTATTCACGCAACTACTTGGGATCTTCCCTGTCGGCAGTTGCCTGGAGTTGAGTAACGGTCAAATCGGGATTGTCATGAGACAGAATCCGAGTTCCATTGATCTCCCCATAGCGAAGATCGTCATTGATAA
>JBFEPB010000134.1:0-4996 GCA_041550295.1 bacterium
CGACATCGCGTATTTGCTGATTTAATGCAGCAATGTCCGGATCGCAGGTGTAGGAATAGCCGTTATGCAGCGAGCCTGGATTATTCACCGAGCCGTAGTGATTCTTCATGGTCAGGGTCACTTGCGCGCCGTTGTGGTCTTTCAGAACCGCGGCATTTATCAGATAATCGGTCATGTCGGTCAATATGCGGCTGGGATAGCTGGTTACATCGTCCACGTCAAAAGGCATTGAATAATTGTAGCCGACCCCGGCATGGTTCGTGCCAAAACAGCGCGCCGTATTCGGATCACTGCCGTCATAGATCGTGTAACCGCCGGAATGGAGATCAGAGTCGGTACGGTCCCAGATTATCACATTGTTTTTCCGGAAAGGATTGCTTCCGAATTGCATCTGGGCCAGGCCATTGACAATGCAGTTTACAAACTCTGGATGGGTCGGCAGGTAATTATTTATGGCATTTACCTTGATGCTGATCACGCTGTTCTCGGTGATGCCGGGGAACACCGATTTCCAGGCTTCACCCAGGTCACTGATCCCGGTCAGCCGTCTTATCGAGGCATCCATCATCGATTGAACGACCGATTCATTGATCGTATTACCATTGGTCGCGTTTTCATCAAAGCATTGTACTACATCACTCGCACGCTGAAACTCTTCTGTCTTCGCGCAGAATAAACTCGGTTTCAGTAATAGCCCGAGCGCGCCGACACCACAATATTTCATGAAATCGCGTCTTGATATATCCTTCATCGAACCCCCGTAAATTAATATTCTACCCGGATACTGTTGCTTGTCAATTCTCAGAGCAAGGGAATTGAGGGAGACATGTCGTCCATTGCATCAGGGTGACATACTACAGTTTTTTGAGAACCGCGGGGAAGATTGACGCGTGCACCATTTCCAATTCTATTGTTGACATATTTTGATATGCATACTATAATGATACCAGAGTGAAATGGCCGGGGGAAACGCATACCACCATGATTCAGTCATCAAGAAAAACCGATTTCAAGAACGTGCAGAATGTTTTCTTTGTAGTTCATGCCATACAAAGTGAAAGGGAGGTATGATGAGATTGTCGATCGCTTTTGTTGTGCTCCTCGTAGTGTGTTTTCTTGCCTGTGATCAGGGTCAGCAGGCAGGCGCGCCGGACGTCACGGGTCAGGGCAGGCAATTCGTCGAGATGCTTGCCGGCGGCAATTATGCCGGGGTGTTCGCTGCGTTTGACGGAACGATGAAGAGTGCAATGCCAGAGGACAAGATTGCCGAGGCGTGGCAATCCCTTGAACAGCAGGTCGGTCCGTTCCAGAAGATCGCCGAGGTCAGCCAGAAAAAGGAGCAGGGGTATGACGTCGCCTACGTGACCTGCGATTTTGAGAAGGCAAAAGTGAATGTCAAAGTCGTTTACAATGCCAACAAGGAGGTTTCAGGACTCTGGTTCGTCCCGTAGCGAAATAACGGCGTTTCACTTCCATTATTAGCATTTTTTCGATGAGCCGGCGGCACCTGAATATCACTTTCTTGTTAGTTGGCATACCTCTATCGGGGGGAAAAAAGGGAGAGAATCCGAGTGCTTTTTTCCTTGACGGATGAAGAAAAATCACTATAATTTTTAATGGTAAGCGTAAATATCAAAGATGGTCTCACATTTGACGATGTTTTATTGATCCCCCAATATTCTGACGTCCTGCCCAACGAATGCAGCGTCGCTACTAAATTCTCTCGAAATATCAAACTCAACGTGCCAATTGTCAGCGCGGCAATGGACACGGTCACCGAATCTGCGATGGCAATTGCCCTTGCTCAGGAAGGCGGGATCGGGGTCATGCATAAGAACATGACGATCGAGGAGCAGCAGTCCGAGGTGAAAAAAGTCAAACGGGCTGAGAGTGGCATGATAATGAATCCGATAACCGTTGACGAGGAATCACCGATCCGGCTGGTCAAGGAACTGATGGATAAGTACTCGATATCCGGCGTCGTTGTCCTTGATACGAACAAGAAGATCACCGGGATCCTGACCAATCGCGACATCATCTTCGAGAAAAACCTCGGCCGCAAGGTCAAGGAAATAATGACCCATGAGCGGCTCATAACCGCGCCCGAAGGCACCAGTCTGGAGAAGGCGCAGAAAATATTGAAGAAACATCGCATCGAAAAGTTGCCGATCGTCGACCGCAACGGAAAACTCAAAGGGCTTATTACGGTCAAGGATATCATCAAGAAAATGGAGCACCCGAATGCGACCGTGGACAAGATGGGAAGGTTGCGATGCGCCGCGGCGATCGGGACTGACCGCAGGACCGAGGACCGCGCGGTTGCGCTGTTCGAGGCAGGGGCAGATGCCATTGTCATCGACACCGCGCATGCGCATTCAAAAGGTGTTATCGAGCTGGCCCGCCGGCTCAGGAAAAAGCTCGGCAAACTGGAACTCGTGGTCGGTAACATCGGGACCGCGGAAGCGGCAAGGGAACTCGTGAACCTTGGTGTCGACGGGATCAAGGTCGGGATCGGGCCCGGTTCCATATGCACGACCCGTGTCGTCGCCGGAATCGGCGTTCCCCAGATAACCGCGATTCTGGAATGCGCAAGGGTCGCATCCAAGAAGAAGATCCCGGTCATTGCCGATGGCGGTATCAGGTATTCGGGCGATATCGTGAAGGCACTCGCATTCGGCGCCTCGACGGTCATGACCGGTAACCTTTTTGCCGGCACCGAAGAAAGTCCTGGCCAGACAATACTGCTTGAAGGGCGGCGCTACAAAGAGTACCGGGCAATGGGCTCGCTGGGCGCGATGTCCCGCGGCTCGGCCGACCGTTATTTCCAGGAAGGCGCAAAGAAATTCGTGCCCGAAGGTGTGGAAGGCCGGGTGCCATATCGGGGGTTGGTAAGGGAGGTCATATTCCAGCTCGTGGGCGGAATAAAACAGGGCTTGGGTTATTGTGGAGCAAAGAACATTAAAGAACTGCAGGCAAAAGCGAAGTTTGCACGCATCAGCGTTGCCGGGTTAAAAGAAAGTCATCCGCACGATATTACAATAACCAAAGAGTCGCCCAACTATGAAATCAAACTCATGTAGCGAGCCATTCGCAACGATCGCTCCTTACTACGACACACTCATGTCTTTTGTGAACTACCCGAGCTGGGTGGCTCACATCACAAAAATCATCCAGTTGAGCCAGGTCCAGGAAAAGATGATACTCGACCTTGCTTGCGGGACCGGCGTCTGCCTTGAGCTCTGGGCCAAGAATGGCTACCAGGTCATCGGTCTGGATCGATCCCCCGCCATGCTCAGGATCTGCCAGGAGAAATTCAGAGGTCAGGATAATGTCTTGTTGATCAACGGCGACATGCGGAGTTTCAGGCTGGCGCGCCAGATGCCGGTGATCACGTGTCTTTATGACAGCCTGAACTACCTGCTGACCGAAAGCGAGTTGCTCGGCTGTTTCCGCAGCATTCACGATGCGCTGCAGTCTGACGGCGTCTTTATCTTTGACATGAATACGATACATTCACTGCGTGACGAATGGGGTAACAACAGTTTCCAGCGGCGCGATCAGGGTCTATTTTCGATATGGTCCAACCACTACAATCCGATCGAGAATCTTTCTTCATTGAATATCACTCTTCACGTACGCAGGAACGGTCAGGAAATCATGCTTAAGGAGTTCCATCAGGAGCGAGGTTACGAGCTTTCCGTGATCGGGGAATTGATCAGGGATGCCGGCTTTACCTGTTCGCTGTACCGGCATCTCACTTTTACCCCGGCAACGGAACTCGATTTGCGGGTCATGGGGGTGGCGAGAAAATGATGATAGCGGATCTGCATATACACTCGCGTTATTCGCGGGCAACATCTCAGGAGATGATCATTCCGAAGATCGCCGAATATGCGAAGCTGAAAGGCATTGACATGGTTGGGACCGCGGATTTCACGCATCCCGAATGGGCGAAAGAACTCAAGAAATATCTGAAGCCGGGTGATGGCGTTTACGAATACGACGGCGTGAAATTTCTGCTCAATGTTGAGGTGAATAACATATATACGAAGAATGGAAAGGTACGGCGGTTGCACAATATCATATTCGCTCCGGATTTTGACACGGTCGACAAGATCACAGCATATCTGGGACGGTACGGAAAACTGGCGTCAGACGGCAGGCCGATTTTGTCGCTCGATACCTATGACATGCTCAAGGCTCTGCTCGACATCTCGCCCGATGTTTTTCTCGTGCCGGCACACATATGGACGCCCTGGTTCTCCCTGTTCGGTTCAAACTCCGGGTTCGATTCGATCGAAGAATGTTTTGGTGATCTGAAAGACCGGATCTTTGCCATGGAGACGGGTTTGTCTTCGGATCCGGCCATGAACTGGCGTCTTTCCGTGCTCGATGACTACACCCTGGTGTCGAACTCGGATGCCCATTCACCGACGCGTCTGGGCCGTGAGGTCAATGTTTTCAGCAAGGAACTGAACTACTACGAGCTGCGTGATGTGTTGAAAGCAAAGGACCGTAGTGTCTTCCTCTATACGATCGAGTTCTACCCCGAAGAGGGCAAATACCATTACGATGGCCACCGGAAATGCGATGTCCGCCTTGCGCCTCGTGAATCCCGTTTCAATAACAATCTCTGTCCGGTGTGTTCGCGCACCCTTACGATCGGAGTGCTGCACCGCATTGAGAGCCTGAGCGACCGCGACGAGGGATTCAAACCGGAAAACGCGATTCCTTATAAGAATCTCATCCCCCTGGAGGAGATCATTGCCGAGGCAATGGGTGTGGGCCGCGACACGGTGGGCGTGAAGAATGAATACCGCCGGCTGTGTAGTATCTTCGGCACTGAGTTCGAGATACTGCTGAACGTGCCGATCGAAGAATTGCAGAACAACACCCAGGAGCGCATCGCGCTCGGCGTGGACAAGACACGAAAGGGCGATCTGATAATAAAACCGGGTTATGATGGTGAGTTCGGCACGGTCAGGATCTTTCCCGA
>JBFEPB010000135.1:0-4995 GCA_041550295.1 bacterium
AATTAACGATCAACAATCTTTCCAAGACCTATCCAAATGGCGTTCAGGCACTGAAGAACGTGTCCCTGAATATCTCGACGGGCATGTTCGGTCTGCTCGGCCCGAATGGTGCAGGAAAATCAACGCTCATGCGCACCATTGCGACCCTGCAGGAGGCGGATGAGGGGACGATCCAGCTCAATGGTATCGATGTGCTCAAGCAAAAGCACAAGGTCAGGGAGTTGCTCGGCTATTTGCCCCAGGAATTCGGCATCTATCCCGAAGTCACAGCCGAGCATATGCTGGATCATATTGCCGTGCTCAAGGGAATTCACAACAAAAAAGAACGCAAGCAATTGATAAATGACCTTTTGCATCAGACAAATTTATGGGAGCTGCGCAGGACCCGTCTCGGTGAGTTCTCCGGCGGGACCAAGCAGCGGTTCGGCATTGCGCAGGCACTGATCGGTAATCCAGGGCTGGTCATTGTCGACGAACCGACTGCCGGGCTTGACCCACAGGAGAGAAACCGGTTTCACAACATCCTGAGCGAGATCGGTGAGCATGTGGTAGTGATCCTGTCGACTCATATCGTCGATGATGTAAGTGAACTCTGCACCAACATGGCGATAATCCATGAGGGAGAAGTGCTGTTGACGACCGAGCCGCTCAAAGCAATGAATACTTTGAAAGGAAGAATTTGGTCAAAGGTCGTCTCCAAGAATGAATTCCCCGAGTACAAAGAAAAGTTCGAGATCGTCATGACGCGGCTATTTGCCGGAAGAATCGTGATCCATGTCTTAAGCGATAGCCAGCCCGATAAATCATTCGAGATGATAGATCCTGAACTGGAAGATGTTTATTTCACCACCATAAACAAATCAGTGCCGGTCACGGCATAACCGCGGGAAGAGACATGTTCCGAGAGATATTTTTATTTGAATTAAACTACCGGTTCACGAGGGTGTCCACATATATCTATTTCGTCCTGTTCTTTGCATTCGCCTTTTTCGCGACAATCTCGCTGGGTGGTGCGTTCAGGGGTACGACTGTCGTTATCGGGGGTGCCGGTGAGGGTAAGGTGCTGGCAAATGCTCCCTATGCCGTTGGTCTGCTCATCTCGATGCTGGTATACATGGGCATGCTCGTGATCGCAGCGATATCGGGAAATGCCGGTTACCGTGATTTCCAGCGTGATACTCATTCTTTCTTTTTTTCCTACCCGATAAGAAAATCCGATTATTTCTTCGGACGCTTCCTTGGCGCATTCGTCGTGCTGGTCGTCGTCTTTCTTAGCATCGGTATCGGTACCATCGTTGGCAGTCTCATGCCCTTCATCATGCCGGAAAAATTCGCGCCGTTTCGTCTCATCGTGTATATTCAACCTTATTTGATCCATGTGCTGCCCAACCTGTTCTTCTCCAGCGCGGTTTTCTTTGGCCTGGCAGTCACACAGAGGAAGCGTATGCCTGTTTTTGTTGCCTGCGTTGCCATTCTTGTGGGCTATCTGATGTCGGCAAATCTGCTCTTGAACCTGGAAGCAAGGTTTTTTGCAGGCATCATCGATCCGTTCGGCGCTAACACTGCGAGGTACGTCACTGAGTACTGGTCGGTCGCTGAAAAAAACACCTTGCTTATGCCATTCACCGGAGTTGTCCTCTGGAACCGCGTCTTGTGGGGCACGATCGGGCTGGCAGCGCTAGTGCTGGCTTATTTGAAGTTCAAACCAACATTCGTAGCGTCTCAAAGAAGGCAAAGATCAAAATCCGTTGACGAACAAGAGCCCGAGGTTTCAACATCGGTGATGTTATTACCCGAAGTGACGAGAAAGTTTTCAATGGGCAGTAGTATCCGTCAACTCCTTGGACAGATAAAAATAGAATTCTCTGCAATCGTAAAGAATCTCTATTTTGTTGTGATCGTTGTGCTCGGAATGGGTTTTATCATAGTGGTCGGCTTTGAGAACATCGGGCAACTGTATGGCACGACTACGTACCCGGTTACCTATGAGGTACTCGAGATCACTGCCGGTACATTTTCACTGTTCTTGCTTGTGATCATCGTTTTGTTTTCCGGCGAACTTGTATGGCGGGAACGTGACAAGAATGTAGCACAAATATACGACTCTTTGCCGGTGGCAGATTGGCTCTCATTCCTGTCTAAGTTTGGCGCACTCGCGCTGGTCACAGCGCTGCTTTTGTTCGTTGTCATGCTATGCGGAATATTCCTGCAGACAATTCTTGGTTATCACAACTTCGAGATCGGTCAGTATCTCAAGGAGTTATATGGTTTACGCTTCATCGAATTGCTATGGTACTGTGTTCTGGCATTGTTCGTCCAGGTTCTGGTCAATAACAAGTATCTGGGTCATTTTATCATGGTCGCTTTCTACATAATCGTAGTTTCGGCATACGGCTTCGGCCTGCAGCATAGCCTGTATTTGTTCGCGGAAGGTCCAGGTTATACTTATTCAGACATGAATGGTTACGGTCATTATGTTTCTTCTGCAGTGTGGATCAGGATATACTGGAGTGCCTTTTCTCTGTTGCTCGCGCTAGCTGCTCTTCTTTTCTGGGTACGTGGGCAAGAGGCAAGTTTGAAAATTCGTCTGCGCCGTTTCAAGCAGAGATTTACTGCTGGCAAACGCATCGCCTCAGCGGTTTCTCTGATTATCTTTGTCACGGCGGGCGGGTACATCTATTACAATACGAATGTGCTGAATAAATACAGGGTCAACAAGCATGTCCAGCATGATACGGCTGAGTATGAGAAACTTTACAGTAAATACAATGGTATTGCACAGCCGCGTATAACCGACGTGCAAACGCAGGTCGATATATACGCGAGCGAACGACGGATCGAGATTGCTGGAGAATACTTGCTGCAGAACCGAACAGACGTTCCGATCGATTCCATGCACATACTCTTGCAGCATCGGCCGACTACGCAGGTGATATCCTTAAGTCGGCCTTACACAACAGCGCTTGCGGATGAAAAATACGGTTACTACATATATACGCTGGAAGAGCCGATGATGCCGGACGATACCACGACTTTGACATTTCGGCTGGAATACACTGAAAGGGGCTTCAAAAACAATGACCCGAACGTCGACATCGTGTATAATGGCACTTTTATCAACAATCAGGATTATTGTCCACGTATCGGTTATAACCGGGAGATCGAGCTGGTCGAGGATCACGATCGTAAGCAGTATGGATTGGAACCGCGCGAGCGCATGGCGCCGGTCGATGATACGCAAGCGCGTAAGAACAACTATGTCTCATATGACGGGGATTGGATCTCGCTGGATGCAGTGGTAAGCACGGATAATGACCAGCTCGGAATTGCGTCCGGATATTTGGTGAGTGAGTGGCAGGAAGGAGGTCGGAACTACTATCACTATATAATGGAGCAAAGGTTCATCAATCTATACGGATTCTTGTCGGGCAGGTACGAAATACGGCGCGATAAGTGGCACGATGTCCTTATCGAAGTTTATTATCACAAAGGGCACGAGTACAATATCGACAGGTTCATACATGCCCTCAAGAAATCGCTGGACTACTTCACCGAACATTTCGGACCTTACCAGCACCGGCTCGTCCGTATCGTTGAATTCCCACGTTACCAGGAGTTTGCGCAGAGCCTGACCGCTACCATTCCTTATTCGGAAGGCGTCGGGTTCATCGCCAGGATTGATGAGGATGATGTTGATTATCCGTTCGCTTTGACCGCCCATGAAGTAGCACATCAGTGGTGGGCTCATCAACTTGTTCCGGCTGGTGTGCAGGGTGCAACCGTCATGTCTGAAGTGCTTTCCCAGTATTCATCACTCATGGTGTGCAAGCAGGAATTCAGTGAGAAACTGGTGAGGAAAATGCTCAAGCATGAACTGGACAGTTACTTGCTGCACCGCGGAAGTGAACAATTGAAAGAGGTTCCGCTCATGCTGGTTGAGAATCAAGGGTATTTGCACTACCGGAAGGGTATCGTGGTCATGAACGCACTTCAGGACTATATCGGCGAGGAGCGTTTGAACCGTGCTCTTGCAGCATACCTGAGGGAATTTGCCTATCAGGACCCGCCGTATACAAATTCAGTTGAATTCCTGGAATACATAAGAAAGGCTGTTCCTGACAGCCTTCAGTATGTTATCACTGATATGTTCGAAACGATCACCCTGTACGAAAATAAAGCAGTAGAGGCAACATACGTGGCGTTGGACAACGGAACCTACCAAGTGCATGTGTCGGTCAAAGCGCAGAAGCTGCGTGCCGATGAGCTGGGCAGCGAGAATGAAATACCAATTCGTGACTACATAGATATTGGCGTCCTGGGCGAGGATGAGAAGGAACTGTATTTACGGAAACACCTGATCGACAAACCAGAAATGGAATTCACCCTCATCGTCGATGAAAAACCCTTGAAGGCTGGGATTGATCCGTACCATAAACTCATCGACCGGATGATCGCGGACAATACCGCCAAGGTAACGGAACTCGTAAACTGAAAACTCTTTGTGCAGAGCGCATAGCGATGAAAAAGGCGGAAGTTGGGAACTCGGGAAGATGCGAAATTCGAAATTAATAAAAATCCTTGAGACCGGGACTTTCGGTAATTTCGTTAGTGTCGCTTAGCTTCTGAAGTTCAGAGCTTCTTATCTTCTTGTCATCGGGAGCGCGAGGTGTTACGCGTGCAGCGTCGCGGGGACAGGCACCGATGCTTCGCATCGTCGATGACAATGATGAACTACAACGATTACGGAGATGAAACACCGGAGCCAGTCCCCTTGGGTTTGACATTGACTTCACATCTTATTGCCGTAGAATAGTTCATCGAAAGGAGTCGCGATGAGAGATTTGTGTAGATGGGCGATCGTTGTTACGTTAATAGGCCTTGTATTGTCTGCCGGAGGGGCGCATGCGCTCAGTGAGAAAGAAGTTGTAGAGAAGACCGAGGCTTTTCTTGAAGAACTTGATGGGTTTTCGGGCGCGGTTTTGATCGCAAAAAACG
>JBFEPB010000136.1:0-4990 GCA_041550295.1 bacterium
TCATCAACGCCCTTATCATTCCTCTGTTTGATCTTTTCAGTGCATCACGTGCGACGGCCGAACTCCCGTCCAGCAAGATCAGCGCGCGGCTTGCCTCCTCACCGAGGATATGTCCGATCGCAGCACCGGACACCACCCTTTCTCCGGTGAAGAGTCTGATCCCCCTCCTATAATCAAGCGGGGTCGGTGCAAACATTCCCCGATAAGCTCCCTTCAAACCCTGACGGCCGGCGATCCAGTCCGCAACTTTACGACGGTCAGCATTTGACAGTGACTTTCCGAGAAAGAACACTTCATTCAGTGCATCCAATGTCGATGCAAGACTGTTGACGTTGAGCAACTTCATTCACACCCCCATAAAAATCCTTAAGATACTATACAATTTTGCCGCCACTTCGCCCGAACACTTCAATGAACATAACAGGAGTCGGTACCACCTTTCTGGAAGCATAGTCAAAAAACACAATACCGGTTTTTACATGAGCGACATCGGCTTTGGTCGCACTGTTAGTTACCCGGAAGAAAAAATCACAGCCGGTCCTCCCGATATTACCAACCGCAACTTCGAACTTGAGAAGATCTCCATGAAAACTCTCCGACTTGTAGATAATGACAGTATCGACCATGATGATACCGACACCACCGATGTCCGACTCGGTAAATCCGTTTGCCTTGAGGAACCTGAGCCGGGCCTCATGGACAAGAGATAGCAACGAGTCGTTGCCCAGATGTCCCCCGTAGTTGACATTCTCGATCCGCACCGGCATATCAGTGATGTAGTGAAATGTCTCAGGCAGGTCCAATTTCATCCTTGTCACATTACTACTCCTTGTTCTCATCCACCTTCACAACCCGAGCCTAGATTGCTGTCATTACATCCAGTTCAAAAAGGAACACAGTGAGAAAAACCAACAATGATATCGCAACGAAAGGTTCGGTAATGATCACGAATTTCCCTGCACCCTTTTCCATTAACCAAACCCAGACAGCCGGTGAGATACGCATTGCAGACACCAACAAAAGCCAGGCATAACCCGTGGTGGCAACCACTGATGCTACACGCAATCTTGGAGTAATCTTCAACCGACCACTCGCGACGGTGAACAGAATGAAGAAAAATAAAAGAGGAATCGTGAAGATAACCTGGGTTATCGAGACTATTAATCCGGCTTCCTGCGTCGCCACCCACCGCCATACGTTCGGAAATCTATGCAGCACCGCCACGAGTGACATCCAAGAAGCGGAAATCAAAGCGGCAGTCGTAGCACGAAACGGCACGATCGACTGACCGCTCGGGCTATTATAAAGATGCAGAACTGCGAAGAAAAGCAGCAATGAGAAAGTAAAAACCAGTTCCGTTAAAGCCAAGACCGTCAGTGTCTGCTGTCGTGAGATAACCGACATAACAAACTCCGGGGATATCCGCATGATGACAATCACAAATCCCATCCATGCCGTACCCAGAATCGCAAGGAAATTGGTTATCCTGAGTGTTCTTTTCATTCCAGGATGGATCTTATCTTCTCAGTGATACGTTCGGTCAACGCCGGAAGTTCATCGCTCTTTGAAGCTGATGTGAGAATGTCTACATCATACTCATCGCTTTTCCATTCACCCGAACCGGACGTAGTCACCAGGATCACCTTCTCGAGATTCTGCACTCGCCCGAGATATTCTTCAACCTCTGGCTGCAGCTTCCACTGCTCGGTCGTATGCATTATCAGTACAGCATCCCACTCTTTCTCGAGAACATCTCCCAATGCCGTCACATCGATCACTCTTATGTACAGGGAATCTTCGGTAAGCTCTGCGATAACACTTTCGACCAGTGCATTCTTGAATTTGCTGCCCTGGCTGGCGATCAACAATCTATCGGTCGCACCAACTGTTCCCGCATCATATCCCTCTACCACACCTTGCCGATTGATTAGAAGAAAGACGGCAAACAAGGCAATCAGTATGATAATGACCGCACCGATCAAAATTAAGGCAATTTTGAATATCTTCATTGCTCTCCTCCACAAATTCTATTCATCCTCTGCTATGTGTCAATCTAACGTAACAGGCATATGGAATAACACTACTCTGCAATCGTACACAACACTGCATTCCAAGGATTCGGCTCGATCGATTTGGGTTTTTGCGGCAGATGGAACTTCTTGGCGATCGTATCAGAACCTTCTATTACGACCTTAACCACCGCATGTTCCTTCTCGAAGTTGACAAGGAACGGAACCGGCATTCGGAATGAGGGCGAAACACCACTCTGCCGAGCATAGATCGTGAGGTAGTATTCGCCGTCAATCTCTTCTACATCGTATCTGAAACCGTAAACCGGAATTTCAGTACCGTAGACCCACTGGCTGAAAAACCAATCCATATCCTGGTCGAAATGTTTCTCAACCATGATCTGCAGATCGTTGGTAGTAACGATACGTCCCCGATACGTGGCCACGTATTCTTTCATCATATCTATGAAGCGTTCATCGCTTTTCTTCTCATAGTCAAAGAGTAGCATTCTCAACATGTGTAGAACATATGCTCCCTTGGCGTAGATAAGCCGCCTGCCGTTTAGAAAATCAAGTGAATTCAACCGCTGACCAAGCCAAATCGGTCCCAGGTCACTGTAACTGCCATCTTTTTCCGCTTTAGCAAGCACCTGCCTCCTCTGTATGTTCATATAATCCTTGAACCTGTCCGTGCCCTCGGTCGCCTGCAGATACAGCGCAGATGAGTATGTAGCAAATCCCTCGGTCAACCATTCATCGTGGTAAGAGTCACGCATCACGGTATTACCCCACCACTGATGCGCCATTTCATGTGATGCAATAGTCTCATAACTCATTACTGCAACTTCGCCGCTCAATAGCCCGAGTCTTTCCTTGAGCGAAGCATCCCAAAAAGCGGTGAACGGAAGGTAAATGAGCGTAGGCCAGCTCTGGGCAAATGACATCTGCGGCTGCTGTGATACCTTGATCTCACGGATCGGTATTTCGCCAAAAAAGTGGCAGTATACCTCATAAGCGTTACGGCTTTCAATTGCTGCGTTTTTCCCTATCCGGTCGGTCGTCAATTCATGAGGTAGCATCATCAGGGCAACCTGTAGTTCCTTGTATTGTTCCAACAGAATCCTTATCCTCAGCAAAGCATCTGCCAATTTCACATTAGTATAGCAGTCTATCTTACACTTCTTGCTCTTGTCAGTCACGACAGAAAACTTACCATAATTGAAACCGGCAAAATCATGTCTATCTCGGCTATCCCAAGTTGTATAGGACGTATCGGATTGTACCCATGTTTTAATCAAATCCCCGGTGGCGAGCAAAGTCATTTTCGAAGGAACTCCAAATTTCAGTACGAAACGTCGTGGATCGGTAGGATTCGTGTAGAAACTCGGAAACCAAGAAGTCCGCGCCATGACAGCAAAATTATCGCCCCCTATATCCTCGATTATCCCTCCACCAGAATACGTAATGGTCAGGGTGTACGTCACGTCTTTTTCAAGTGCTGAGGGAAAGACCAGCCACAACTGACCATCGGCTCTCGCACCTTCTTGTATTACAAGACACGTGTCCCCATCATTAAGGACAGCATGCTCGACGCGAAGCGTCGGTACCAACTCCAACGGTGCTAGCCGGACGCCCGGCACAGAGCAGACAAAATCAAGATCGGCCCTCACCGATATCTCATTCTTCGCGTCAACAACCACATCCATTTCTGTTTTTGTGATGTTGAATTCGGGTTGTTTGTTCGATGATGGCGGTGATTTATGCGATGAATACCAAGTCTCCCAATATGCCCGCGTTGAGAAGTCTACTTTTTCATACCGCAGAAGACTCACTTGTTCCTCATCAAGAGGGTCGATGAAGTACATCATATGTCTTTCATCTGAACAATCCAGATAGGCATTGAAGAATTCACCATATCCAGAGGTACCAGCAATGTCGTACAGTAATCTTGCATCAGTATTCCACTCAAACCGGTCCCGAATCCGCTGCCGGAAACCAGTGACCTCTTCACGCGTGGAATCATCGATGGACGAGGGACTAAGTGATTGCCTGGCTGTAATCTGCTCATATGTGCTATCGGTGAAGAAAAAAAGTGCCTTCTCAAACTCCAAGGCAATTTCCTCCTGGTCGGTGAATCTCAACAATTGATCCCGTTCTATATCGTCACCCGCGGTCAATCTAAGAATCCCATATCCAGCAAAATACGCTCCGACGACCCTGTCAGAAACGGCGCAAAAAAAATAAAATCTGCCTTCACTGAACTCGAACTGAGCCACGTCCTTTCTCAGAGAAAGCCGGTCTACTTCAAGTGTTAGTCCGGGATCAAGCGCCATCCCCCTTATCGTCTGGTATCGCTGCTCGATTTCATCCAGCGTAAGAGGTGTGACCTGTGCTAGCGGCGCATGAATGTCTACAAAGAAAAATAGCAGCGCGATCGTCAAGTACCGTATTCTCATTTTTCAGACCCATCCATACTACGGCCGTTGACAAGCATCCTCATCTCTCGCTACCTGCAAATTTGCTTTTCAAATTCTCAAAGGCAATTGACCAGGCCGTATCAAAGTATGATCTTGCCTTCTGCCAATCTGCTGTATCACCCCAGCCCGAATGTATGAGTCGCACTTCAGTGCAAGGACTTACGCCAGAATTCTCACAGGGCATGAAGAAAACAACCACGTGAGTTAGCGGAATCCCGGTATTCATTGTATCCCTGAACTGGGGCGGCCCTTTCCATTCGAATGAAATGAATTTGCTCTCTTCAACCGCCGTGACCTTACAGCCAATCGTGCTGTTATCTTCACGGTTATCAGGATCCCAGAAGAGCTCGTACCTACCACCTACCATGGGTTCAACGTCTGCGATCTCTGACAACCAAGACGTGAGATTTTCATTGACCGTGAACATCTTAAAAGCCTTTTTGACGTCACAGTTCAACCTGACCGATTGACATACAACCTTCTGCATCTAGTTTCCTCCTTCAA
>JBFEPB010000137.1:0-4948 GCA_041550295.1 bacterium
ACCAGTGCCTACCAGTCGTTGATCATATGTCGGGTTGAGATGTCCTTGCGCTTGATAATCGATTTTTACCCAGGTAGCGCCATTATTCGATGATATCTGTAATATGCCACCGTCGAAATTTGTTGCGTTGCTTTCGAAATTCGCCCAGTAGCTGAAAGAGAGATACAAAGAATCCCATCCGGTAAGGTCGATGGTTGGAGTGATCAGGCTGTCCGTCTCGTTGCCCGGATAGACCGCAATATCGGTGGCCGGGATACCAGCGTACCGGTAACCTGCAACAGCAACCGTATTCGGCCCGTAGTTGTTTGTGGTATCTCTAATTCCCCACGGAGCAGTGCCTGCTGTGGTCCATGGCGCAAGCGTGGCGCGTTCAAAAGTGTCCACGAATTCAGCTCGCATTGGATAGATGACCGGCGTAGATTCAGGGTTCAATTCCAGATAAATAGTATGGTTCTGTGGTTGCACATTTTCATTCTTTACGGCGTTTCCCATGGCGACAAGGAGAAGGATTACAACAAAAACAGCCGAGTATTTGCACTTTTTGTCATTCATCAATACCTCCTTTTCTTGTGATCCTTTACAAATAAGCGATGCCCATTATGTGTGTTATGAGAGTACTGATGGAAGTTCCTTAAGACAAGATTTATCGCTCACCTCCTTTCAGTCGAAAGGAACGGGCATCGACCCAGGTTATAAAATCCAATTATCCTAGTTTATTCTATTTAATATGGACGTACATGTCAACTGGTTTTTAAGGCGTTGGCACAACGGTCTGATATAGTGATTCGTAGAGATGCCTGAAGCAACATCCACTGAAACGTCCGCGCTATCATCTGTTTCCCTTCTCATAATTCAGAAAAAAAGGCCGGCGAACGCCGGCCTTCATCTTTGCGAACTATTGAGTTAGTTGATCTCTACGTCGATATTCTCGGGTTTCAGAGATTCTGGTTTGGGAAGTATAACCTGTAACACACCGTCTTTGTAGGCTGCTTTCACCTTGTCAGCGTCAACCGTTGCGGGGAGTCTGATCATTCTGTGGAATTCGCCATAGCAGCGCTCGATACGATGGAACATCTTATCCTTTTTCTCGTTTTCCCGTTTCCGCTCACCAGAGATCGTCAATACATCGTCCTGTACCGATACCTTAATATCCTCTTTGGTCATGCCTGGTATCTCAGCGTTAACCACCAAATTACCATTGCTTTCCTCGATATCGATCGCAGGTTTCCAAAATCCCTCAAGATTGTCCACATTGCTTCCGAAAAATGTATCGAAGAGACGATCCATATCGTCCCTCATACTAACCAACTCTTTAAAAGGGTCCCAGATTCTCATTTTCTTTTCGGTCATCTTAACAACCTCCTTCTATGCATTAGACAGACAAAGCCACGTATGGTTTAGTTGTTTTTTTGCGGGTGGATCTAAAGGGTGAAGAAACGCGAAAAGTCTACCTCAAAGCCCTCTGGATAATACTCGCCGCGTTCTTTATCAAGCACATATTTACCGCTGTATTCCTTCTTTATTATCAAGCGGAGCGTTTCACAGAAACGGTCGATCTCTTCCTTTGTATTATAGAGTCCAAAGCTGATGCGTATGGTCCCCGGTATCTTTGAGCGATCGCGAGCAAGAATATGTTTTTCAACCTCTTTTGCCTGCTCAGGGGTCACACCGAGCAGGGATTTTACATAAGGATGTGCGCAGAAGCATCCGTTTCTGACGCCAATACCTCCTTCATAGCTCAAGATGGCCGAAACCAGCGCATGGTCCATACCCTTGACATTGAGACTGATGACGCCGAGCCGGTCGCGAGCATTTTCCGGGTCTTTGTCGCCGTATATCACGACTTCAGGCATACCAGAGAGCTTTTGCAGCGCATATGATGTCAGTGCGGCCTCATGGGTAATTATGGAATCAAAGCCGACCTGCTCAATGAGTTTGACCACCCTGGCCAATGCCACGACCCCGACAATATCCGGGGTGCCGGCTTCCTCCCGCTCTGGTAGGTCTTTCCAGTACGCACTCTCCAGATCTACTATGTCAACCGTGCCGCCGCCCACGTAATCAGGATCACCATGCTCGAATACTGAGCGATCGGTAACGAGAACACCGATGCCGAAAGGTGCATAAATCTTGTGGGCCGAAAAAGCGAGATAATCAATGTGCTGTGGGTCGCTCTTTGGCTTGATATCTATGGGACGATGGGGTGCAAGTTGGGCGGCATCGACCGCAATCTGTGCTCCGGCGGCATGTGCTCTATCGGCGTATTCGTGGATCGGATTGATGTAGCCTGTTACATTAGACGCCCCGCTGATCGCGACCAGACATATTCTGCCTTTATACTTATTTATCTTGTCGTAAAGATCGCCATGATTCACCGTACCGTCCGGCTTGATATCAATGTGTATGACCTTTCCTACTTTCCGCCAGGGCAGTTCATTCGAGTGATGTTCCATGACCGATGTGAGTATGATCGGTTTTTCCACATCGCCGGCCATTCGGTTGATGATCGGGCATTGAAAACGCCAGGCAAGTTTGTTGATCGCTTCGGTCGTGTTCTTACAGAATATCACGGTCGAATGCTCATCGGCACCTACAAAACGGGCAATTATGTTCCTTGCTTCCTCAAATACCCAGGAAGACAATTGTGATTTGAATCCGGTACCACGGTGTACATTGGAATACCATTTGCAGAATTCATTCACTTTTTCCTGTACCGGCAGCAGCGTAGGCGTGCTTGCTGCGTTGTCGAAATTTATGTATTTAGTTCTTGTGCCGTTGAGAAGCACGACTTCTTCATTGAGCCCTACTACCTGTTTCTGTAATTCAGTTAAGTTCATTGGATAACCTCACTTCTTGCGACCGGGATTATCAAGACTTGTATTATAGTCCATGTATGGCGATAGTCAAGATGCATGGCTGACAGCCATGTTGACTTGTCTGCCTCGTTGAGTATTATTTCTCATTCTCAACATCTTTTTCAGCATAAACAGAAGATAAGGAGGAAACATGTACGTTTCTCGTAAAGAAAAAAGATTTGTTTATTTTTGCCTTGGATTTTGCTTGGTCGCATGTCTGAACACGTCATCTGCTGCTCAATTTATGGCAGACATGACCGAGACAATAGATCAGGAGATCAGAGTATACAAAATATATGTGAAGAATGACCTGTACTGGATGGAGCTTGACGAGGGAGACGGTGAGATCATTGTACTTGTCGACCAGGCAGCAGGGACGACGCGCGTTCTGATGCCTGCGGAGATGATGTATGTAGAAATGGCTAGTGATGATATGCAGAGTCTGATGAACGATCCTTTTCAAGCGGCAAAGTACACAGAAAAAATGGGCGAGAAGGTAAAGGCGGGGTCGGAAAGAATCGCGGGCTATGATTGTGACGTCTACGTGATCCGAAGCGGTGATGACGAGTTGATGAAGATGTGGTTTTCAACAAAACTGGTCTTCCCGTTAAAAATTGCGATACCAGGTGAAAACGCTCGCTCCATGGAATTAAGCGACATTGAACGCAGGGATCTGGATGATAGGTTATTCGCGATGCCGGCCGGCTACACAAAAATGAGCAGTCCGATGGAAAGGGTCATCGAACTACCTGATTGGGCCGAGCGTGTCTCACTGATGGACTTTGTCGCTCTGCCCTTCGAACAGATGATGCTGGACGAGGAGATGGTACGGGTCAAAATCGTTGATGGGAAAGGTGTTAAGGTGACGGCTACTAACAAACTCGATGAAAAATCTGCGTTCATGACTGTACCGTTCAAGAACGGCAGACCGGTAAACAACCCGAATATGTATCTATATAACATGACCTGGAACGGTGAGACCTGGAATCCTAGTTTTAAGTTAAAGCCTGAGCAAGCAGATGAGATAGTCGTTAGGGTTGCTCAGGGGACAATTGATCTGAAAATTGAACAATTCGACCTCACGGATTAAAAAGGCAATGTAGGCAGATCAATCGGCCGCAGGTCGACAATTTGAGGTGAATATGGCTAAGGGCAAGTTGCTTAAAAGATGCGGGTGGGCAGCGGGGAGTTCACCGCTGATGCTGAAATACCACGACCGGGAATGGGGTGTACCGGTTCATGACGATCGCCGACTGTTCGAGTTTCTCATCCTTGAAGGGGCTCAGGCTGGCTTGAGCTGGAAGACAATACTGGATAGGCGGCAGAACTACCGAAGGGCATTTGACAACTTCAATGCGCTCGAGATCGCAAAATACACTCGGAAAGATATCAATCGCTTATTGAAAGACGAAGGGATCATTCGCAATCGTCTAAAGATCGAAGCGACCTTAGAGAATGCAAAGAGATTCATCGAGACGCAGAAGGAATTCGGGTCCTTTGATAGATACATCTGGCAATTCGTCGGTGGCGGGCCGGTCAATCACAGATACAAACGACTCTCTCAGTTGCCGGCGCAAACAGAACAATCCCGGGCGATGAGTCGCGACCTCAAGAAACGTGGCTTCAGATTCGTCGGTCCGACCATATCCTATGCATTCATGCAGGCGGTGGGCATGGTTAATGATCATACTATCGATTGTTTTCGTTATCACGAGATAACTAGCCAGTGAGATATAATATTGAGAAGGGTTTTTATGACCGGGTGGTCAGATTCATAAAGAGCATACCCCGGGGTAAAGTAGCAACGTATGGTCAGATTGCTGATTACGCGGGTAATCCGAGGGCGGCCCGTGAGGTGGCGTACATATTGCATTCATCTTCAGAAAAAGAAGATCTTCCGTGGCAGCGCGTGATCAACAGCAAGGGGAGAATTTCCATGAAACCTGGCCATGGCTACGAGCTGCAAAAGAGATTGCTTGAAGATGAAGGCGTCGTGTTCGACGAAGAAGATCTTGTTGATTTCAACAAATTTCTCTGGCAGCCGTGACCCCATTGACTTGAAAGGTGAAGCACAGTATAATCCGACATGAGTG
>JBFEPB010000138.1:0-4936 GCA_041550295.1 bacterium
GAGGATCTCGTTTGCCATTCCCTGAATTGACAACATGCCCAGGCAAGTGACTTTGAAGTCATCGATGACCATTTTTTCGATTTCCTCGGATATTAGTATTTCACCTCTTTCGGCGATCTTGGAGAGACCCTTTGCGAGTGCCGCGTGTTGCGAAAAACCGAAATGCGCATCTGGATATTTTTCTTTCAGTCCGAGCAGGCAACAAAGGATATCGATCTGTTTACCACTGCCCACCAGGAGATCCTTTTCAGCGGATTCGATCCGCCCCCACGATCTCTCGACCGTGTCCGCAATATCCATGAATTGGGATCTTGTCAGTTTCTCGGCGCTGATTCCCAGATGGAAATTCATTGTAGTTCTATGTTATTCTTTCAGATAAAATGGCTTTGTCAGCAGTGTTTGTAGGGGATAGAACCGAAATTCATTCTTATTATTCACTGTGGCTATCATTGTCTCTGGGGCAAGTTCGCTGTACACCTGCAGGCAAGCACCGCAGGGTAGTATCGAATCTACGTCGGGTGAATAGATCAGCAACAACGGGAATTCGCTTTCACCTTCTGAAACGGCCTTGAATATCGCTACTCTTTCCGCACATATGGTGAGCGAGTATGAACTGTTCTCGATATTGCAGCCTGTGTATATGTTTCCGTTTCTGCAGTAGAGCGCGGCGCCCACTGATATCCCGGAGTAGGGTGAACGGGAGTTTTTGAGCGCCTTCTTGACGCGCCTCAGCAATTCTTTGGATATCTTTCTATTATTTGTTATTCTTGAAGAAGTCCTTGCCATTCTGGATCCCTTCAACGCCAAAATGGGCAGCAATAGTCTTCGCGAGATCCGCAAAGGTCTCACGTGTACCCAGGTCGTGTCCTTTCATACCCGGACGGTAGACGAGGATCGGCACGTGCTCTCTCGAATGGTCGGTCGAAGGAGTTGTCGGGTCATTGCCATGATCCGCAGTTATGAAAATGATGTCGCCTGGACAGGCCTTTTTCAGTATGCCGTCCAGTCCTTTGTCCATCTCGATCAAACCGTTCTTGAAACCTTCGACGTCATTCCGGTGCCCCCAATCCATATCGAATTGAACAAAATTCGCGACGATCAGAATATCTTTTTCTTCACTCATTGAATCAAGAACAAGGTCGATGCATTCCATGTTGTTTACCGAATGGAAGGATTCATCAAAACCCCGGTGGCTGAACAGGTCGTCGACCTTGCCGATAACCGTGACTCTTATGCCGCTTTCGCGGACAATGTCAAGCAGCGTCGGCTCTGGTGGCGCCATGGAAAAGTCACGCCGATCTTTGGTGCGATAGAAATTCGGAGGAGAACCGGCAAAAGGACGGGCGATGACCCGGGCCACGCCGTATTCTCCTTGCAGCATGGCACGTGCGGCCCGGCAAAATGAATATAATTCATCGATGCTGAAAACGTCGACATGACAGGCAATCTGGAATACGCTGTCCGCGGAAGTATACACGATCGGTCTCTTTTCGTTGAAATGTTCTTCTCCCAGACGCTTGATTATCTCGGTACCTGATGCTGGCACGTTGCCAAGAATTTTGTGGCCGATCGTTTTCTCGAATTCATTGATGACCGGTAGCGGAAAGCCATGCGGAAAGGTAGGAAAAGGCTTCTTGAGGATCACACCACACAATTCCCAGTGCCCTGATGTGGAATCTTTTCCCGGAGACTTCTCGGCCATTTTTCCAAAACAGGCAAGAGGATCAGGGACATGTTCCACGCCCTTGATTTCCGCTATATTACCCAGGCCGAGGCTTTGAAGTACAGGAAGCCTCAAATCAATACAGCGATCCGCAAGATTGGCGAGCGTATTACTACCTTCATCGCCATACTGTGCCGCGTCTGGAAGTGCGCCAATACCCACTCCATCCATGATCAGGACGATTGCCCTTTTCATTATGGAATTATATATCTTTTCGTCAAGTTGTAAAGAACATAGAGATGAGAGATGATGAATCGGAGAATAACAGACGGTGCTGAAGACAACGAACAGTGGTATGAGCCCTTCGGTCGGTATAGGCGCTTCGCGCGGTGTAGCGCTGCAGACACATCCGCCGCGCGGATTGAGGACGCGCTTTGCTGAGATACGGAGAATGGGAGAAACGGAGAGCAAAACGTTCTTTTTTATCCAGAATCGAGTATCCAGTATCAATCGTCCAATGATATTAACGCCTTTAACGGACATAACAATATTAGCGTCTTTCGTTTAGGGGTGGAATATTTTGCCATGCCGTTTGTATATAAGTTAGAAGGAGGAAACATGAAGGATCATAAGAGGATGTACGGAATATATCTGCGGGCAGGATTACTCTCCAGTATCGTGGTGTTCATTATGCTCTTCCTCTTCGTGCCCTATGCCCAACCAGTCCCTTATGAACTCAAACGCGAGATAATCACCATGGTGGAAGATATTTCTGCCTATATTGACAAGTATGAAGAACCGCCGCCAGCAGAGCGACCCAAGGTTGCATTGCCTGCAGAAAACGAGATCGGAGAAGAGAACGTAGTCGAGACCATTGCCGAAGCCGAGTTCAAAGAGGATCTAATCCGGACCAGACCCACTGGCCCTGAAATTGAGATCGTGCCGTATTATAAAGTTGAAGTGAAACCACAGCCGCTTGTTCAGGCAAAACCCCGGTATCCTGATTTGGCTCGCCGGGCTGGGATTGAGGGGCAGACCGTGGTTAAGGCGCTGGTCGACATTGACGGTAGCATAAGGGATGTCCAGATCCTGAAGTCAAGCGGCAACGCGATGCTGGATGAAGCGGCATTGGCTGCAGCTCGCAACTGGAAATTCTCACCGGCAAAGCAGCGGGATAAATACGTGCGCGTTTACGTTTCGATTCCGATCAACTTCAGACTGGTTGATTCAGGATAGCAAGGCCTGAATGCAAGTGAGGGGAAAATAATAGTAAGTACGGTGTTTCGTATGAAAGCGGCCGCCCCACACTCGATGTGCGGGGCGGCGTTAAGATGGTTATCGTATTATTTTATGAGGATGAGTTTCTGGACGGCGGTTTGATTATCGGTTTCGAGTTTCGCGAAGTAGACGCCATTGGCAACATTGCGGGCATGCCAGGTGGCCGTCTGTGCTCCGGCATTCTGGGTATTATTAACAAGTGTCTCAACCAGTCGGCCGGTGCGGTCATACAGCTTCAAGGATACCATGCCTGGTTTTGTGAGCGTGTAAGAGATTACTGCTTGATTTCTTATCGGGTTTGCCATGGGCGCAAATCCGAAGACGGGCCGCGTTTCACCACCCGGCTGCTCAGCGATCCCGACAAAACCGAGACCAGCGAGATCATCAATATACCAGCCTGAATAGATTACAGACCCGTCAGAGCCGAAGTGGAAGCGAAGGTCGAAGGTCTGCCCCGTGCTCACCGGGATAACAATATCCTCTGCCGCCCAGTACATATGGTCGCCGGTGAAGCATTCCTCACCAGGAATCCCAACATTGTATGCAGAGGCAACTCCGTTATAGCCACCAACTGGATAGAGTAGCGACCATGTAGTGCCATTATCAGTAGAATACTTGACATTACCGCCATCCCAAGTATTTTCGATTTCGTACCAGTGATAAAACGATATGAGTGGATCATCCTGGGTAGCAACATAGTCAATTTGTGAAGTAAGTGTCCAGCTCGCATCGTTGCTGTAGTCGCCACCAAGCACCGTTGCCCAGAGTTGTGTTCCCGAGTGAGCAGCGCCGGGTCCAGAGGTCGGCACTCCCCATTCCCAGGCGCCAGTAGCAGGGTCAGAGGCAAAACCGCCGTTGGTTAACTCGAAGTCTTCTATCCACTGGAAAACGCTCGCGGTGCCATAAGCCGTATCATTCCCAAGGTTCTCATCGCCAGCCAGCTGAGTATAAGTGGTAATATCATAGGTTCCGGGCTGCGTAAACGTGTGGGAGTCGAAGACCGCCGTGTCGGCAGCACCGCTTGCGAGGGTCATCATGACCGTATCAGCATAAACCAATGATGAATTGTGATTCATGGTGAAGATAACCGGGAAAGTCTCGCCGTTCTGGCCGTAATTCCTCACCTGTGCCTGGGGTGTGACAAGGTCATTTACGTAGTAGGTACCAACCGGCTCAATGATCGTATGTACACCAACATCATGCTGCAGGTAAGCCCCGCCCACCGTGTCGATGACCACATCATCAACGCCGATATCAGCGTTGTCGTTTGCAACAACATGGAAACCAACCCAGACATTGGCTTGATGTGCGTAAGCATCGAGGCTGATGGTTGACTGATACCAGACAAAGCTGCTCCAGGGCCACGGGACTCCTGAACCAACGACCATTGTCTCGTCACCAAAAGTCCAAAGCGTATCCCAGGTCGCTCCTGAGTTTGTACTCACCTGGACAAACAAATCACCGTTGTCATAGGGCGAGACATGCCAGTAAAAACTGCTCTCCCACCACCACGAGAGTGTTGCGCTGGTAACATTTGAGAAATCAAGGTTGAGTATTCTCATCCAGCCGTTCAGGTTATAGCCCCAACCGTATGCAGCACCGTAGGAACCGCTGTAGAAGTAGCTCGCGTCTTTGTGCCAGGGAATAGACGTTGTTCCTCCTGCTGAACCACCCGGTGCCGACAGAGTATCCCAGCCCGCAGGAGGGAATGTGCCTTCAAATCCTTCGTTGATCATTATACCGCGGCTGTTGTTCTTAATCACGGGATTGTGGATTCTTGCTGCGCCTTGGTATGTTTTTGCCGTAGATATGTCGTTCGTATCGTATTTCTTTTCAGCAAAGAGTACTGATACAAACAGGAGACATACTACTACTACTATTTTATTTTTCTTCATTTAATCCTCGCTTATTTCTTGTATGTTGTTGGGATAACTTTGCTCTCTTTAAGGCCTATCCCGATTAGCCTTTTTTGTAATGTGATGGTAATTGCCACCC
>JBFEPB010000139.1:0-4917 GCA_041550295.1 bacterium
CTCGCCATGGCTTCGACTCTCATAAACGGCTAGACGAATAAGTTGACATATATTGAACCATGGGTTAGAATGGTATCGTGAAAAAACTGGCTGAATATATCAAACATGACAAGCACATTCAGGATATTGCCCGCCTCAGGGAACAAAAAGATTTGTTTCTTGTGGGCGGTACGTTACGTGACATCCTACTAGATAAACATCCGCAGGATTACGATTTCTCAGTGGATGGATCGGGCATCGAATTTGCGAAGTACGTCGCCAGAAGAACAAAGGGTGTGTTCGTTGTTCTTGACGAACACTTGGATGAAGCCCGCGTCGTACGGGACGAGATTATCTACGATTTCATCGGTCTCAATCAGGCTGGTGTAGTCCCTGACCTGCTGAGACGCGATTTTACAGTCAACGCGATGGCGATGGACGTCGCAACCCTGCAGTTCTTCGACCCCTGCAATGGGATTAAGGATCTAAAGAAAAAGATTGTCCGGCCAACCTCGGCCGAGGCATTGATCGCGGATCCGCTAAGAATATTGAGAGGATTCAGATTCGCGCTGCAGCTCGATTTCAGCCTGCACCGGGATTTTGAGAAGTTCGCCAGGAACATCTTACTCAAAGACGTTGCCGCCGAACGCATCGGGGATGAGCTGATACGCATAATGTCTACCAGGCGATCCTTTAACACGATAATGAGGATGAACGGATTAGGCGTATTCAGGCAGATCTTTCCTGAGGCGCAGAAATTAATCGAGGATTTCGAGCTGTGGGATCATTCGCTTAACACTTACGGAACAGTAGAACAGCTGACCGAGGGTGGGTTCTTCAGGCGACTAGATCCTGAGTACGGGTATTATTTTGCACAACCCAATCGACTTGCGCTCTGCAAACTCGCTGGTCTGTTTCATGATGTGGCCAAACCCGATACGCTGTTGATAAAGGAAGGTGAGGTGCATTTCTACGGTCACGACTCGATCGGAGCAAAGATGATCGAAAAGATCGCTCAGCGTCGCTTGCGGCTCTCAAGAAATGACACAGACGTTCTGAAGAAGCTCGTTAAGGAACACATGAGGTTGCATCTTCTTGCAACCAATCCTGACCTTACGGACCGCGCAATCCGGCGTTTCTTTCGGAATCTCGGAGTGGATTGGTTCGGAGCGATGATGATTGCGTGGGCTGATGGTTATGCGACAGGAGGTAGGACAGCGCATCTGGAAAGAGCCTTTTTGAGAATGATCGATCTTTACCGGGAAGATATGGCAAAGCCAAAGGTCGAAAGACTGGTCAATGGCTACGATTTGATTGCCATGGGGATGAAGCCGGGCCCGCATTTCAAGGTGATACTGCAAGAAATGCTTGATCTGCAGTTAGAGGGGAAAGTAAACGAAAAGAGCGACGCTCTGCAAGAAGTAAAGAGGATTGCTGAGCGGATCGGCGCGTTATAGTAGCGGACGCCCCAGATAATACTAGATACCCGAGGTGTTTGACAGATGCTTGTGGCTGAGTATAATAAATGGATATGATCTCAACGACGATAATCGGTTTACGCCATAAGGGCAGTGTAGTGATTGGCTGTGATGGTCAGGTGACTACAGGTGAAACGGTAATGAAACGCACCGCTCGCAAAATACGAAAGATCTATGATGGTCGCATCCTCACGGGCTTTGCCGGCTCAACGGCTGACGCACTTACGCTTTTTGAACGATTCGAATCTAAGTTAGAGGAATTCAGGGGCAATCTGCCCCGCAGTGTAGTGGAATTAGCCAAGGATTGGCGCCAGGATAAGGTATTACGCAGGTTGGAAGCTCTGTTGGCGATCCTCGACACAGACCATTCATATGTGGTATCAGGCTCGGGCGACATCATCGAACCCGATGATGGCATCGTGGCGATCGGCTCAGGTGGCCCGTACGCACTGGCAGCATGCCGCGGCCTTGTCAAATATTCAGACCTTCCAGCTCGCGATATCGTGGAAGAGTCAATAAGGATAGCGGCCGCTATCTGTATCTATACCAATACTGAAATATTCACCGAAGAACTGTAGTTTAGACTTTGGTTAACCTGTGTGCCGGCTGTACTATCCTCGATCGATCCTCTGTTTTGAGATAACGAGCTTCAATTTTCGGAGCGCGTTCTCTTTGATCTGCCTTACACGTTCGCGTGTAATGTTCATGATCCTGCTGATTTCCTCAAGCGTATGGGGCTCGTATTCGCCAAGGCCAAAATTCCGCTCGAGAACCTCCCTTTCTCTGGTACCTATTTTACTCAGCGCCTTCTGAAGTTTTTCTTTTTCCATCTTCTTCTTGAAGACCTCTTCTGGAGGAGGTGATATCAGGTTATCTGATCCCTCGATATCCAGCCGTACTGATTCGATATATGGGTTTTCCGAACCCTCGAATGCTTCGTCCAGGGAATATGCCGGGATCAGTTCGCTCAGGGCTAAGGCGACTGCGCTGGGGTCATCGACCTTCAGAATCCGGGCGAGTTCTTCAGGGGTGGGTTCCCTGCCGTGTTTTTGAATGAATTTTTTCGTCGCGGTCTGCGTCCTGCGGGCAAGAAAACTCTTGCGAACGATGCCACGCTGTGTATTGATCGCCTCATAAATTGCCCTTTTTATCCACCATACAGAGTATGTGTTGAACCGGTAGCCTTTTCGTTCGTCGAATTTGTCAGCTGCGTGTATCAACCCCTCATTGCCGGCATTGATTAACTCGGAAAGATTCAGTCGATCATCTTGATATCGCTTGGCAATGTAGACCACTATTCTCAGGTTTGCGCAGATGAGTTTTTTCTTGGCCTCGGCATCATTGTGTTCCCTTGCCTGCCTTGCTAGTGCAAATTCCTCTTCCTTGGTGAGTATTTTGTACTGGCTTATTTCTTCGAGATACTGCTTTAATCCACGATCGCTGACGACCCTGAACATGAGATTACCCGGTAGCCGTCATGGCAGCCTTCCTCATATCAGTGCGTTCTCTTAAGGCGTGACCGCAATGTACAGTTTTCTTTCGCCACGCTGGACATGAAAAATGACCGGTTTGCCTTTTTTCAGGTTCTTGACCGCATTACGGTAGTCAGTAAGTCCCGAAATTTTCTCGCCGCCGATGCCGATTATCAAGTCACCAACGGCAAACCCCGCTTTGTCTGCCGGCGTGCCTGACTCGACACTGAGTACATATACACCCTTTGATGATTCTGGCTCAAAGCGATCGGCGCGGGGGTCTGACGGGTCGACAACATAGAGTCCCAATTCAGACTCAGCTTCAGGCGTTTCAGGTGCGGCGCTGACCTCTTCGGTCATTTCGCCTATCGTAACGTTCAGGTCCCGTGTTCTTCCATCCCTGTACACTTTCACCTTCACCGTTTTTGCGACCGGCGTCGATGCTACCAAGATCCTGAATGAAGGCATGTCTTTGATCTTCTGACCGTCAAATTCGACGATCACATCGCCTGCTTTGATGCCAGCACGGCTGGCCGGTGTGTTGTCGAGGACCTCGCTGATCAGGACGCCGTCGAGAGAAGGAAGATTCATCGCGTCTTTGATGTCGTTGCTTATTTCTTGCAGGTATACACCAAGGTACCCCCGTGTTACCTTGCCTTCGGACTTCAATTCTTCGATAACCGTTTTAGCCAGGTATGCGGGTATTGCCAGTCCGATACCAACGTTGCCGCCGCTCGGTGAGGTAATAGCAGTATTTATCCCGATGACCTCGCCGTGGATGTTCACGAGCGGCCCGCCAGAGTTGCCGGGATTGATTGCGGCATCGGTCTGCAAGAAGCTCTGGAAATCAGGTCCTTCGGGCAGTGCGATCCCAGCGCGTCCCTTCGCCGAAATAACGCCGACGGTGACGGTTCCTTCGAGATGGAACGGGCTGCCAAAGGCGATAGCCCAGTCACCGACTTTCACCTTCTCTGAATCTCCGAATTTGAGATAGGGCAGTTTGTCGCCGTTATCGATCTTGAGTAACGCAATATCCGTTCGCGAGTCAGTGCCCACGATCTTCACCTCATCGCCGCTGAATTCTTTCTTATTAGTCAACTTGACGACGATATCAGAAGCGCCCCGTATGACATGATAATTCGTAACCAGATAGCCGTCCTCGGAGATGAAAAAACCCGAACCGAGGGTCTGTGTTCTCTGCTCAGGCCTTGGTGTGCCCCTGAAAAAGTCCTTGAAGAAATCATCCCATGGACCCTCGAACCGCCACTCGAACCCAGGAAAGGTACCCGTTACGGTTCGCTCGGCAGAAATATTGGCGACAGCCGGGGAGACCTGTTCGGCAACACGCGCAAACGGACTCTCTCCTCCTTCGCCGACCAAAGCACTCGCCGGGTTCTGGTCAGGACTGGCTTCGCCACGGTTCGCTAAATTCGGCAAACTCGCAGTTATTATTATACCGAAGAGAAATGCGAAGATAGCCGCTGCGCCGGCAATGATACCGGCGTTGCGGAATGATATGCCCTTATGCATGAAACCTCCTTAACTGCAAATCACAGGTATTGTCCTGTGAATCATTTCTATTTGCCACCGGATTTTGAAGAAGACGATATCTTCGCCGGTGCAGTTTTGCCAATCTTCTTGTATTCAGAATTCTTCTTGTCAAGGTTCCTGATGGTCGTTTTGATCTTTCTCACTGTATTCTTGACTTTCTTGCTGTTTTGCCAGTCCTGGGTTTTGTTAATGTAGACCGCATCATACACTTGCTTACCCAGGTCGGTGAAAGTATCACGCAATTTGCGGTTCAGGTCAAGTATCTCAAGTTTCAAGGAACCCTTTCTGGTCAAATCACCAGCTTCTTTTCCAACTACTTTGGATGCGTCGTCCAACCATTTTACTAAATCGTCCCAAATATTGGTCATCGGTCCTCCTTATACGTTAGACAGAAACAATCCTATTTGGGTTTACCGTCGATTTACCATCTCCGAAAG
>JBFEPB010000140.1:0-4903 GCA_041550295.1 bacterium
ATACGTGACAGCGAGATTTTCCACGAGGTCGACAAGCGCTTGCTTCTGATGAAAAAAGCTGTCAACCGATGATAATTAGTTACTGCTGACTCTGGTCTGGATTTTGAGGCAGAAGATGCAGTATATTTTCAGTACTCCACCAGCGAAAATACATCGTAGCCTTTAAGTTTCTCACGACCCTTGAGGTAGGTTAGATCACCGATGAATGCACAACCGACTATGGTACCGCCGAGTTTTTCGATCAACTTGCATGTCGCCTGCACGGTGCCGCCGGTAGCCAGAACATCATCAAAGACCAACACCCTCTCGCCCGGCTTTATCGCGTCCTTGTGCATTTCTATCGTGTTCTTGCCGTACTCCAAAGTGTAATCCACAGAAACCGTTTCCGCCGGCAGTTTACCCGGTTTTCTCACCGGAACAAAACCGCAATCGAGTTTGTATGCAATAACCCCGCCGAAGATGTAACCACGGGCCTCTACGGAAACCAACTTGTCAACGTGCTGATCTTTATACTTTTCAACGATTTTGTCGATCACATACTTGAACGGCTCAGGTTCTTTCAGTAACGTTGTGACGTCCCGGAACATCACTCCCTTCTGTGGAAAATCTGGAATATCACGGATATACTCCTTGAGTTCCATCACGCCTCCTTTGCTTTAACCGCCGTGGGTTGCCGGTAATTACCACAAATTGCCCCGTGTTTACTGGTCAGTATTGTAACCGAAATTCGGTAAAACCCTGTTCCTGCTCTGACCATTTGACTTTGAGCCCCGTAACGTTCGCGGAGATTGGGCCGATACGCAATTGTCCGACAAAATCCTTCAGAATTCCTTTTTCACCCTCTGCGATGACCTCCACTGTACCGTCAGCCATATTTCTAACATAGCCTTTGACGTCGTACAGACGGGCCTGATTCAGGACAAAAAACCTGTATCCTACACCCTGCACAACGCCTTGGACAATGATCTCAGCCTTCACTGCGATATCACTTTAAATGCAAGTTCAACAGCATCAGCTGCATCCTTTGCTCTGGTGATCGGTCCTTCTATCTGCCAGGTGTCGACACCAATCACCGGGACATTATACATCAGGCAGAATGCTATTTCGGTCAGTGTTCCGTACTTGCCGTCTATCGCGATCGCGCAGTCGCAGGTGCGGGCGATGATGAAGTTACGCGCATGACCAATACCAGTGACGATCGGAATATCAACATATGGATTCGCGCTTTCCTTCTCCGCCGTCGGCAAAATGCCAATCACCAGACCATTGGACTGACTGGCGCCCTTTGATGCAGCGGTCATTATGCCACCCATACCGCCAGTTACCAGCACTGCGCCACGCTTTGCCACCAGCGATCCAATCTCTTCGGCGATCCTCAAGTGCTCTGCACTCGCCTCTGTCCCACCGATTACTGCGATTATCTTCTTTCTCATGAATTGATGTTTTGTACTGATTAGCCGGTTATTGGAGACAATACCAACCTCTTATGTTCTAAACCAACTACCTGCCACACCTTATCTCCCTGTCTCCGGCACGAATTCTGTACAAATCTCTGATTTGTCCACAGAATTCAGTGTCCCGAAATCCCATAGGGATGAGGGGATCTCCCCGTCTTAAACTCGGGGCGGTGGGATTTGTCCCGCAAAACCGGAAATCTGCGATTTCGTTGATTTTGCGAGGATCCCGTTTCATCAATCAGGCAATGATTAATGAAAGAAACGGGGAACCCACGACTCAGATTTCCTTCGTGCAAACTTCTATAGATCATGCGTATGTATATCGATCGGGGCGGTGGGATTTGAACCCACGACCTCATGGTCCCGAACCATGCGCGCTAAACCACTGCGCCACGCCCCGTTATTCTTTCCAGCCCTGCTTACCAAGCAGTGGTACAAAGGTACACTCAAATATCTCTTTACGGAAAATTCTGCCCTTCTGTTTGGTGACCAAATTCAATGTTTGGTAGAGCTCACTACCAACCGGAATAACCAATCTACCCTTCTCAGCCAGCTGTTCGAGCAAAGCATTTGGTACTTCAGGCGCTCCTGCGGTCACCAATATCGCGTCGTAGGGGGCAAATTGAGGCCATCCGAGGCTACCGTCACCGGTCATGTAGGCAATATTCGTGATACCCAATTGCCCCAATGTTTCCCGTGCTTTTTCTTTCAAAGCTGACAGCCGTTCGATGGTGTATACCATCTTGCACAGCTGCGCAAGAATTGCAGCCTGATACCCAGAACCAGTCCCGATCTCGAGCGCTATGTCATCGGCCTTCAGTTCAAGGAGTTCGGTCATCACGGCAACCATGTAAGGCTGCGATATTGTCTGCCCATGACCCACTGCTAGCGGGTAGTCATTATATGCTTGATGCGCATATATCTTATCAACAAAAACGTGTCTTGGTACCCGCATCATGGCGTCGATGACCCTCTTATCTTCCACTCCACGCGCAACTATCTGTTCCTTGACCATTCTTTCGCGCTCGTGCCGCCATTCGTTTGTATCTATCATGGTACCCATTAGAATAGCCGAAAAGCACCCAAAGTCAATGGTGGGCAAGGTGCGGAACAACGATATCTCGACTTAAACGCGGGATGTCTACAATATCATCCCCGAGAAATGACTGACTGTGAATTGGATCTATTCGGAGGTGCCCCTTAGCAGGGTTTCGAAATCCTTCATCATTTCGTAATCGGTCAGATCCAATTTCAATGGCGTAATCGAAACATAGTGCCTATCGATCGCCTTGAAATCGGTATCATTATCCGCCCGATACGAGAGCACGCCGTCGATGATTGAATATATTACGTTCTTCTTCTCTTTGTCCCTGATGACCTTGTCCTTGTATATGCGCTTTCCCATACGCGTTATCTTCTCACCCTTGATCTTACCACTCGGGATGTTGACATTCAGGATAATGTCTTCCCTTTCCGCAGCGAGGACCCGACCGATCAATTCACGCGAATACTTGACGGCGTTGCCAAAATCCACCGTTGCATCGACCGCGATAGAAATGGCAAGCGACCTGATGCCCATGCTTGCCCCTTGCAATGCTGCAGCAACAGTCCCCGAATAGAACACATCGCTACCCATATTTGGACCATGGTTTATCCCCGAAACCACAAGATCGATCTTTGGTCCTATTAGGTCGTGATAGGCTAGGAGCACGCAGTCAGTAGGCGTACCACCAACCGTGTAAAACCTTTCATGCAACTTCTCAACCCTTATCGGCTTTCTCAAGGTCAATGAATGACTTGCCCCACTCTGCTGTGTGTTCGGCGCAACCACAAAGACATCGTATTTCTTTCTCAATTCCTTGTACAAAGATTGCAGGCCTGCGGCATCGTAACCATCGTCATTGGTCAATAATATCAGCGCCATAAAAACCTCACTGCCATGAACACAAAGCGTGCCGTATCGATCAAAGGATTTATGTAGCTCATTTCACCGGCGTATATCGTGCTGATCGGGACAAAACCGACACTGAATTTTCTTCTTGCCGCCTTTATTACCATCTCTGATTCGATCTCATATCTACTCGCCTTCAGATTGATCTCTTCGAAGACCCTCAGGTCAATATATCTGAAACCGCACTGAACGTCTGTTGTCCGCACGCCCGACAGCAACGACACAACGAGATTAACAACCCGGTTCGTGAGCAACCGGTCAAACGGCATAAGGCGCCGGATATCCTTACGCTCCCCGATCGTTATGTCATAGCGGCCGTTCATTTTCAGGAAGGCATTGATTTCTGATACCTCATGCTGTGCATCGGCGTCAATAACAATGATTTTTTTTAAGTTCTTCTTACGGGCAAGGTCGAAACCATTTCTCATTGCAGCGCCTTTGCCAAGGTTCCTGTCGTGACTGAGTAGTGTAACACCTTTTTCCTTAACGATTTCTGCGGTTCTGTCTGATGATCCATCATTAACAACGACTATGTTGCCTCTCCTAAAACCATGGTCAACAAAACCTCTAATCACTGACGCGATTGTCTTTTCCGCGTTATATGCAGGAACCACGACGCCGATATCCTTCAAATCCACACCCAATTCTACTGCTGCTGACAAGGAAGTCAAGCAACCTCTGCGAGTACCCCAATCTGTGTTCACATCAATGTAATAAATCACTAATCACCGTAATCGACGGTACGAAGTACCGTCTTGACTTCCACGTTAGACCGGGTAGAATAACCCATGAAAAATATTGCCGTATTGGCTTCAGGAAGGGGCTCAAATTTAGAGGCGATTATCAAAAATATTGAAAATGGCACGCTCCACGCGAATCTAGTATGTGTGATCAGCGATAACAAAGATGCACCTGCATTGCAGATCGCGCGCGACCATGGATTCAAGGCAATCTGGCTGGATCCCGGGCCGAAAAAGACCTGGCTCCTACCCGAGTTCGAGGAAACTTACGTGAAAACTCTGCAGGAGCATCAAGTCGACCTGCTGTGCTTCGCCGGTTTCATGCGGATAATCAAAAAACCTTTGCTCGAAGCCTTCAAAGGCAGGATCCTCAATATACATCCGGCTTTGCTGCCCTCCTTTCCTGGACTCGATGTGCAGCGAAAAGCGCTCGAATACGGCGTGAAGTTCTCCGGGTGTACGGTTCACTTCGTGACCGAAGATGTCGATGCTGGGGCGATCATTACGCAAGCGGCGGTACCTGTGCTCGATGATGATACACCGGAAACACTTGCGGCTCGGATATTGAAAGAAGAACACCGGATCTATACCGAGGCGATAAACATTATTGCTTCGGGCCAATACCGGATAGAGGGGCGGAGAGTAATAAAAACCAGTTAGAGGGTTGAGGTTGGGATGCTGGACAAGCACATGTCCGACATTCCTCGGTTGTATTCCAGCTTCCAAACCATTCAACCGCAGATGAGGTTGTCATA
>JBFEPB010000141.1:0-4889 GCA_041550295.1 bacterium
CTCTTGAAGCTGATGGCGTGCGCATCAAATCCAAGCTTCACGATATCAACTCCGAGCGCCAGCCCGATGAGTTGGACTAGATGTATGACCGGTACACGGTACTTACCCGATCCCCGATAGTTCAGTTTCTGCTGCATCCGGTCGATCTGGGCAAGACAATAAGGGCAAACAACGACCACCGCATCCGGCTCAGCCGCGTTCAGATTATCCAGTTTCATCTTGGTGTGCGGAAGGGACAGTTCTTCTTTGTTGATTATGATCTGCGTCAAACCCGTGCCGCAGCATGTTCTGTTCTCACCGTACTCCGCAATCTCACCACCCATAGCCTCGATCAGCTCTTCCATGATCGTTGGCATATGGGGATCGTCGAGGGCAGTCTTCTTAAAGCCGTTCAAGTAGTGGCAGCCGTAATGGGTTGCGAACTTCATACCGTTGAGCGGACGAACTACGTGTTCCCTTATCCTCTCCTTCAATTTGTAAATTATCTCCAGCGAATGATATATATCCTGGCTACCCTTATACTCACGCCCAATCATGGAAAGGATCACGTTTACCACGTTCTTTACCGGCGGACGGTCGTTCATGAAATGAGAGAATTCAGTCAGGAATGTATGACATCCGTTGCATAGAGTGAGGATGTCCAGTCCCATTTCTTCGGCGACAGCAATGTTTCGAGCCACCGCAGGCATCGTGCTGGTCGGCTGAGCAACATTGGTGAAGGTCAAGAAACCTCCGCAGCAGGTCTGATCATCACTCGTCACGAGTTCAATCCCCAGTTTGCGGAAAAACTCGATCGAAGCCGTGATCAACCCAGGATACTTGTTGCTCCCGACGCACGGCTGGAACAGAAACATCCGGTCAGAAATTCTTGTCTTCTCTAATACTTCCTGGCGTGGCATGATTGACTCCTTTTCATGATATTTTTTCCTTCTCTTCGTCTTCAATGTCGATGAATTTCTGATTCGGACCCTTCTTGATCTTAATCAGGTCAGCCGGGCTACCGTAGTTCCACTTCTTTTCCTTCGCCTTTTTCTTGTTTATCGCTTCGAACAGATCGGTCATTCCGGTGGCATCGGCGATGAATTTGACCTCGCTCATCGCGCGGTCTGAAACGCGTCTCCTGGCCGGCAAACCCATCTTCTTACGCACCGTTTCGATACGACCATCGGTTCCTGAATTCTTTGCGATCTCTTTCTTGACACCGATATTCCGCTCGTTGACATTCACTGAGAGACCCGTACTATAATAATCCTGAGCATACGGATCCTTGATCTTCTTCACTTCTTCCCAACCGTATCCCTGCGCGAGTGCCGCATATCGTAACATGGAAATCGCGAATGGGAAATTAATGTCCCGCGGGCATACGGCATAACAGCCACTGCAGAAGAAGCAGAGCCAAAGTTCATGGCTGCTGATCACTCTCTCAACATTTCCCATGCGTAGATCGCGTATGATCTCCCGCGGGTTATAGGAAGATAACTTTGCCGCCGGGCACTGACCAGTGCATTTGCCGCACTGCAGGCACTTTTCCAAATCCTTGACCATCTGATGGGTGAGTTCGGCAAACTTCTTGTCAAAACCAGGCAGCCAGTCTTTATTTGTTTCGTGCATGAAATACTCCTTTTACGCTATCCATGAAATTCTTATAAAAACTGAAATCCATCATTCTGGGCATGACTTTCATCATGGGAGGGATGCTCGTAGGATGACGCATCATCATCAGCATCATCATGCCCATGACTTTTTTCATCACATAGAAGTTCATCTTGAGTTTGAACGCATCCATCATCGGCACCATTCTATGGAAGATATCACCACCCAGACCTGGCTCCATGTTCACTGCCTTTACCACGGACGGCATCATCTCAATCAGCAGATCATGATTAACCTCGATGTTCATCTGCTCCATCATCGGAAGCATTCGATCCAATGCCGGAGTGACCATTTCAGGCCGCCGGGCGAGAAAGAGCAGAAGACCGGGCATCATGTCCATCATCTTATCCTTAGTGAGCGAGAGATCAAACATCTGCGCATAATTGATTACTGTTGCCTCGGCAATTTTTTTTCCCTTCATAAACGTCCTTTCGATTACATTATCTCCGACAGCATCTCGAGTGTGTTGCGTACGTCCTCGCGCTGCTGTCTCGACAACTTGCCCAATATCTCGTTCTCACATTCATCCATTTTCTTGTTGATAAGGTTCTTTAACGCGATGCCCTTATCGGTCATTGAAATTTTCAGAATCCTGCGGTCATCAGGCACCGCCTCGCCCTTAACGAATCCTTTCTTCGTGAGGCGGTCGATTATCCGGCTACCCCTGGATGCAGAAAGCCCCATCTTCTCTGAAAACGCATTACACAGCATTTTCTCGTCATGTCTGATCGTCAGGAGCGCGTTGTATTCTGCCGCCGAAAGACCGAATTCATTTCTGATCTTGGTTTCGGTCAGTTGGCACTTTTTCATCAACACTGTAATCAGATCAAATAACTTCTTACTCATAAATTTCTCACCTTTATTGCTAATAACAACTATTGCTAATAGCAATTATATTATAATAAAAAAACCGGATTTGTCAAGGTCGTGTAGCAAGCCCGTAGCGTATCCAGGCTGTCAAGTGCTAAAATGCCGTGATTTCAGGTATTTTACCTAATATGGTTTGAACAGGAACAGAGCAAGAAATGACCAATAAATGGTATTCTTCACCCGACGGGCAACCTTCATATGCTCGAGTTTTAGCTTATGCCAAGAATAGGCCAGGACCACCATCGCGGTAAACAACCACACAACGAAAAGATAGATCTCAGAATAGGACAAAGTCCGTCCCCAGTACGACGCCAAACCCCTGTTTAGTACTGAGCCATATATAATCATCAGGTGCACAACATAGACGACCAGCGATTCTTTGCCAAAGTATTTCACTGCCCGTGGCATGCGTTCCCAAATTTTCTCGCCCCTCTCCAGCAGCACGCTGATCAATATTATCACGCCGCCCTTGATCAAAAACCCCTGCAGGGCGTGCAACGTTGCTGCCCAACTTGTGATCTTTCCTGATACAATTAGCAGTACTGCTGCTACTATTGCATATTTAAACCAGGACTCCCGGCGATTAGTGAACAAGGACCCAAGCAGGAATCCAAGGAAGAGGAACGAAGAATAATAGAACAAGGGAAACCGCGAATCGACTAGGTAGTATCTGATGAAAGGAGGAAGACTCAGGACAAAATCGCTCTGCCGCACGACCGGCGTCAAGATCGGCAGTGCAATTGTGACCGCTCCGGCGAACATCAATGTAGCAATATACTTAGGTTTTAACAGAAACCATAACTGCAAGAAAAAGGCAGTGACTCCGATGCAGCGCAGAATATCCACCCTCAAAAGATCCTCCCATCCTGATGTCCCGATTGACAGAATGGTCCTGCGCAGCGAGAAATATGGCAAATACATTATGTAGCCAAGCAATATTACAAAGAAAAGACGACGCAATCTCGTGAACAGCGTCTTCGAAAAGGTTGAATACTCATCGACCCTGGGCAGTGTGGCAAGGGCAAAAGCAAAACCCGCAGCGAACAAAAAAACAGGCGCGGTATAACCGCGCACGTGTGTCCAGTTCGTGAAGAACGGAGTACTGCGTAGCGCAGTGTCTAACAGGCCGTCCAGACTGTGTCCGTGAATCATCTCGGCAACAGCCAGACCCCTTAGCATGTCCAGGAAGAGATAACGCTTCTTCACCGAATTGCCTCTTGGTCAGCAGCAGGATACGCACACAACCATCCAGTGCTATCGGATGATAACTTTGTCACCGGGTGAATCATCGATCTGATCCGCAAGGTTTTCTTCAGCATATATCAGATTATTCAGACATTATAGTGAACAAAGACGATGAGGCAAGTGTTTTGTTAATGATCTCTTACGATTAGGGCAGTCATTGACATTTCGAGATGTTTCGCTATACTCAGAGTTATCATGGAAATCAGCAGGTTCACGGAAAAGGATCGCAAGCACTGGGAGGATTTCGTAGCACGATCAAACAACGGCACTATCTTCCACAGTCAGGATTTTTTCGCTTACCACCCGCCTGATCGCTTCAAGAACCACCACCTCATAATAAAAGAGAGGAGCAATATTGTTGCCGTTTTTCCGGCCGTAGAAAAAGGAGACAAGATCATTTCTCACCAGGGCGCATCATATGGTGGGTTTGTGCTCAAAGAGGGCCTCGGTATTCATACGACCTACCTGATGGTTGAGCATGCCGTTCAGTATTTCAAGTCGCAGGGATACACGGAGATCACACTCACTCAGCCGCCCCTTATATACTATCGTATTCCTGACCAGTATATTGATTTTGCCCTGCTAAAGAACGAATTCAGGTATTTGAAACGCGAAGTCACGGCAGTAATACCTCTGAACACGGCAGATCCCCTACCGACATTTCACGGTGACGCGCGGCGTTCGACCAAGAAAGCCCTTCGTGAAGGAGTACGGGTGGTACTCACTGAGGATTATGCCCGTTTTTATGATATCCTCAAACATAATCTTGGCATGCGCCATAACGTAACACCTACGCACTCACTCGAGGAATTGAACAGATTGAAAAAAATCTTCCCCACAGATATATTGCTCTTCGGCGCCTATATCAACGGAAAGATGATCGGCGGCATGACTGTTTTCGTGGCGAACCCCAATGTGATACTTGCCTTCTACATCAGTCATGACGAAAAGTATCAGACCCATCGACCGGTCAATCTCCTTTTCTACGAAGTCATCAGATGGGGACGTAATCAGGGATACAAATACCTCGATCTCGGTACTTTCACGCTCGATATGATTCCCAACTGGGGGTTGGGTCGTTTTAAGGAGAATTTTGCAGCACGCGGCTTTCTCCGGGATAC
>JBFEPB010000142.1:0-4886 GCA_041550295.1 bacterium
GACTTGACCGGGTTCGATGCGCTGGCCGTAATCGGCCATGCGGTGAGCCAGCCAGACGATACCGGTAACCGGGTCGTTGAGGACGCCGGCGCCAAGGCCGGTCTCTTCGACTTCGCCATCGCGGGTCAAAAATGACACTTCGATGTACTGGTCGAAAAAATCTCGGCCAATACCCAATCCAAACCTGAGATTATCCTTGTTTGGAGAAAAGGACAATCCGATGTCGAAATCAAACAGGTTCTTCGCATAACCGATATTGAGGCCATTCTCTGCAAGCGGGTTCTGCCAGACCCCGAGCGCGCCATATTTCTCGTGCGGCGTAAACAAAACACCGAAATCCTTGGAATCTGACCGGATATCAAGATAGAGATTATTCGCATATGTAAGCACGCGGTGAGGATAGAAATCGATGTTAACGATGTCATCGACATAGTCCCCGGCCATTAATGTGGACATACGCGTATGATTAGCCGATGCGATCTGTACTGCGAGGAGCAGCATCACGGCGATGAGCGAGAACCTTCTAACCATGCCTGATTATAATCGGATTGATCGCTTCAGTCAAGCGTGAATGAGGCATTTCTTCACGGTCGGGTTGCGAATGGCGATACGGCTCGTGACCATCAATCGTGAAGTGTACCCACGTGTGTTCGCGATGCCATATTTACAGTTTTTATCACTTAAATTTTGAAACTTGGATTCGTTTAGTATTTCGATATTCGAATTTCGGATTTGACCTTGGCGCCCGCGTATCGTAGCCGTGACACGCTTTGCGAAGCCGTTTATTTGAAAAGTGGTCCCTGGTCAGGTTTTATGTTGAAGTGCTCGTAGGCGAGCGGAGTCGCCTCACGTCCCCTTGATGTTCTCTTTACAAAACCCTCCATGATTAAAAACGGCTCGAAGACCTCCTCTATGGTCTGGGCGTCCTCACCCACGGCCACGGACAGGCTGTTGATGCCTACCGGCCCGCCCTGGAATTTTTCGATGATCGTGCGGATTATCTTCTTGTCCATTTCATCGAGCCCGCGTTTGTCCACCTCGAGTTTCTCCAGAGCATATTCGCAGATTTGAAGGTCGATCTCCTCCTTGCCTCCGACCTGAGCAAAGTCCCTGACCCTTCGCAGTAGACGGTTGGCAATACGCGGTGTGCCCCTTGAACGACTTGCAATCTCCATGGCGGCATTATCTTTTATCTTGACCGCCAGCAGCTTTGCAGAACGGAGCACTATATGCCTTAAATCTTCGGCCGGATAATAGTCAAGGCGGAATGTAATACCGAAGCGCGATCGAAGAGGCGAAGTAAGAAGGCCAGAGCGGGTGGTTGCGCCGATGAGAGTGAAGCGGTTCAGTTTTAGTCGTAGCACCTGGGCGCCGAGTCCCTTGTCCTGCATCACATCCAGGCAGAAACTCTCAAGAGCCGGGTAGAGGTATTCTTCGACAGCCTTGTTGATACGGTGAACTTCATCGATAAAAAGCACATCGGTGTCATTGAGATTACTTAACACACCAGCAAGGTCGAATGGCCGTTCCAGTATCGGTCCTGAGGTGGGATATATGTTGGCTTCCATTTCGCGCGCTATGATATGCGCAAGGGTTGTCTTGCCGAGACCAGGCGGTCCGAATAAAAGGATATGCTCGAGTGGTTCGCGCCGTTTCTTTGCGGCCTTGATAAACACCGTGAGGTTTTCGACGATCGACTTCTGGCCAACGAATTCGCTGATACGCTTGGGTCTTAATGCTATTTCATATACTTCTTCGCCCTCCAGGAGTCGGTTCGTTGTCATTCGTGGCATGTCATGTCCTCAGGGCGCGCTTGACTAACTCTTCAATGCTCAGATCATGGGGCAGGTCTTTTAAACGCTGTATCGCTTCCATGCGCGTGATTCCCAGCGAACACAGGGCATTGACTGCCTGATCAAAAGAGGTTGGTTTTGTTGTCAGTACGATCTTACCTTTCAACTCCAGAATTATTTTGCCGGCAAGTTTCGTGCCGATCTTAGGAACCGACGACAGCATTTCGATGGATTCGGTGTCAATTGCCTGTGTGATTTCTTCAGGCGTGAATCTGGAAAGGAGGTTCAATGCAAATTTTGGCCCCACCCCGGATACTGAGGTCAGTGTGTTGAAAATGTCAAGCTGGTCTTTGGTCAAGAAACCGTAGATGAATGCTTCTTCTTCTTTGAAGAGGCATTTGGTGTATAGATTGATTTCTTCATTCTCGATGACCCGGTCAAAAATAGAAAGCGGGCCCTGTATGATGAAGCCGATGCCTGATACATCCACGGTGAAATAGGGTGGACTCTTCTCGATAACCCTGCCCTTTATTCTCCCGATCATGGGGTGCCCTGCCTCTGCAGTCGGTGCCGCACGCCGAGGCCTATTTTTCGGGTTGCCGTATAGGCAATGGCAACCGCGTCGATTGCATGACTGGAAAGGTGCTGTTGGTCTTTCATGATCGCTTTTTCGATGAAATACCTGACCTGCGTTTTCGATGCCCGTCCGTTGCCGGTCGTCGTCAATTTGATTTGTGCTGGTGTGTATTCGACGATATCGGTGCCGCAAGACATGATCGTCATTATGATCGCACCTCTTAGTTCAGACGATCGTATCAGGCTCTGAACGTTCTTATGATGGAAGACCTTTTCGAGCGCGACATAATCAGGTTTGTGTTTGGTGACCAGAGCTTCTAATCGATTGCAGATCTCGAATATTTTCTTGTGTGTACTTGATTGTCGTGGGCGGATTGTACCACTGGTGATACAATTCCTGTCGTCGATTATGCTGTATCCGGTAGCGGTGATCCCCGGGTCAATGCCGATAAGCTTCAACCTGTTTCCGAGGAGATCTTTTCCATTACTTCTTCAGAGATGTCAAAGTTTGCATAGACATGCTGCACGTCGTCCAGGGCATCGAGGGCTTCGTAGAGTTTCAGCATTTTTTCTGCTTCCTTGTCGTTTAACGGGACCGTGTTCTGCGGGATTTTGGTGAGTTCGGCGCTCAGGATCTCTATTTTATTGTTCTGCAGCACTTCTTTCACTTTTGAAAAAGCATCAATAGTGGTGATTATCTGATAGGTGTCTTCTTCGGTCTTTACGTCGGTTGCGCCTCCCTCGAGGGCATAAGCGATTATCGTATCCTCATCGTATTTCTTGACATCTACATTTATTATACCTTGCGCATTGAATTGCCAGGCAACAGAGCCGCTCGTACCGAGCGAACCGTTCAGCCTGGAGAGTACATGGCGGATCTCTGAAGTTACCCGGTTACGGTTATCGGTTACACTCTCGATCAGTATCGCAACGCCGCCGGGTCCGTAGGCCTCATAGGTGACTTCTTCGAGTGCCTGCCCTTCGATCTCGCCGGTTCCTCTCTTGATGGCACGTTCTATGTTATCCCATGGCATGTTGTTCGATTTGGCTTCATCGACAGCGGTGCGTAATCTTGCGTTGGTGTCAGGATCTCCACCGCCGTGTCTTGCTGCGATGGTGATTGCCTTGATCAATTTTGAGAAGAGCCTGCCGCGTGCTGCATCCGCGCTACCTTTTTTTCTCTTGATTTTGGACCATTTCGAATGTCCGGACATAACCTACTCCTTTTGCTATAATATTAGTCATATATGGGGGCAAGTCAAGTGCACGTGTGGCTTGCCTTATTTCTTGACATATGCCTGAGCGGTGAGTATGTTTTACCCACGGAGGTAGATTATGAAGGTATTAAAGTATGCTGTAATTCTTGTCCTCATCAGTACATCGATCCGGGCAGAGTGGGAAAGAAGGTGGTATAACGCAAATCAATGGCGTGTCAGTATTACGAATTTCGGTAAGTTCGATGCGCCGATTGGTCAGGCAGCTGGTTTCTGGCCTGGAAACACAAATCACAATTACATATACGGTGCTGGCATTTGGATCGGCGGTATTCTGCCTAATGGTGATACAGTCGTCGCGGTTGGCTATATGACCAACAGCAGTCAGAGTGAATTCGCACCTGGTTTACCCTATTCTGACCCTGATGATCCGCAATGGAAGGTTTATTTCTCTACGGATGACAATTATCCCATGCCTGTTTTATCATTCTTTGACAGCTATTGTAGTTTCAACGAATTTGACACTGCCTATCACGTACCTGACTCATTTCATGTCATGGAGCCTCTGGGAATTACTGTCAACAGAAGGACCTTAGCCTGGCCTTCTTCCTGGTGTGATGATGTTGTTTTTGTCGAGTACCTAATAAAAAACGATACGACCTATTCGTTGAACAATATCTATGCAAGTATAGGTATGGATTTTGACATTGGAAACGAGGCAGGCACTGCTGCCAATGATATGACCGGCTTAGACCTGTCACGTAAACTGGGATTCGGTTATCAACAGTACAACGAACCGACCTGGGATTGGACGGGCAAATTCGGCCTGAAACTCCTGTCTGGTCATCCGGTTGCTGCATTCAAGCGGTTCATACTTGCAAATGAGCCAATCTGGGACCGAGAAAAATATCTCTTGCTGGCTGGCTATGATTTTGAGACAGGGATATATGATCCGTACGATTCTCTGGCGCCATCTCCCCAAGACCAGAGATTCTTGCTTTCGGCAGGTCCGTTCGATCTGCAGGCCGGCGACAGTCTTCTTCTCGAATACGCTATTATTGGTGCGAGGGATACATCGGTTTACGATAGTACTGATTTGAAAAACAAGGCCGACGCTGCACAGTCCTTCTACGATAATTTCAAAACCTATGGCTGTCATGGTGTAACCGTCACACACCCGGACGGCGGTGAAGTGCTCACAGGTAATGTTGCGGTCAGTTATAGTGCGACATCGTGTACGGGTAATCCCTTGTTGATCAATGTGATCCACTCAACTGATGCAGGGGTGACATGGACTACAATC
>JBFEPB010000143.1:0-4859 GCA_041550295.1 bacterium
GATGAGGTCATAGAAATGCAGTTTCACATTTTTCAGAATGTGTGGAAGGAAGCCGAGGAATTAAGACGTAGTGGTGAGCTGTTGAGGCTCGGTGATAAGGTCAAATGTCCAGTCGTGGCAATACATGGCTCACATGACCCGCACCCGGCCGAGGGTGTTGAAAAACCATTATGTGTAATACTGGAAGATTTCAGATTCATCTTGATGCAGAACTGCGGACACACTCCCTGGATAGAGCGGCAGGCAAGGGATGATTTTTTTCAGATACTTGAACGAGAATGCAGATAATTTCGTCTGGACAAAAAACCACTCTCCGCTCTGGTCTTGCTTCAGATCGCGGAATATACCTCAAATGGATGAAAACTGGCGAGTGGTTGGAATATGATACACCATGGGAAAAGGACTTTCGGTCAATCAGAGCAGCGAAGAAAAGATTTGTTGAAGAATTCCTGCATGATATGTCTGTGCCACGGAGGCGTGCGATCATCTGCCCGAAGGAGCAAAAGGACAAACCAATTGGCTGGGTAAGCCGCTACGGAGACAAGCGATTTCCAGATGCCTGGCTCATAGGTATTGATATTTGTGAGGATGAATGTTTGAACATGGGTTATGGTACTGAAGCGCTAGGGCTCTGGGTGGACTATCTTTTCTTGAATTCAGAAATCCACCGTCTCGGCTTTGATACGTATTCGTTTAACGGCCGGATGATGCATATCGGCGAGAAACTAGGCTTCATTCATGAAGGCACAGAACGGGAGGTGATTTACTGGCAGAATGCATGGGTCGACCGTTTGCAGTTTGGCTTGCTTCGCAAAGAATGGGGACCGGAACGATGGATGCAGCCGGGTCTTCAGACCAAGTCGCCATAGTGTATTGACAGCGCACCTTCGAGCCGTATAGTAGAAATAATCTAATTGTGTTTGCAGATTATCGGTTATTTTCAACATGATAGGATTTGGATCAGAAATATCCAGGAGGAAATTGTGAAAAGGGCATTGGGGGTCGTTGTTGGTTTAGTGACAGTGATAATAATAGTTGGCGTCATGACTGTTTGGAAACCATGGTCATGGACAAGGCAGGAGGACTTTGGAGAACTCGAGGAAGAAAAGGGTGAGAAACCGCACGACTGGTTCTATATGCAGCGTGCCTATCCGGGGCGGTTAATTAATGAGGAAGCCCATCAAATGGCTTATCGACAAGCATTCGCCATGGCGCAACAGTATGCCGAGCGCAGTCAGGGCATTTGGATACCCAAAGGGCCAACCAACATCGGCGGCCGGATTACCGGCATCGTATTCCATCCATCGAATGGCAACATAATCTATGCTGGGGCTGCAGACGGCGGGGTTCTGAAATCCACGGATGGCGGCGTGAACTGGACGATGCTCACTGATGATTTTATCACGCTCTCGGTGGGTGATGTGACGATCGATCCCAATAACCCGAATACGGTGTATGTCGGTCTGGGTGAGGCGAATCTTGCCGGCGACAATTACGATGGCGATGGCGTATACCAAACCACAGACGGCGGCGCGACGTGGACGAACATCGGCCTCGCGCAGACAAAGCGCATCGGCAGGGTTGCCGTGCATCCGACCAATCCCAATGTTCTTTTCGTGGCTGGCGCCGGTGCTCAGTTCAGTGCTGACAGTGCGCGGGGAGTGTACCGCACGACCGACGGTGGTGCGACCTGGGAAAAAGTGCTCTACGTTTCAGATTCTACTTCGGCGATAGATCTGCGGATAAATCCCGTGCATCCGGATACGGTTTATGCCGCGATGTGGGAGCGGCTGCGCTCCCCGACCAGGCGTAAAGCCGGTGGTACAACCTCGGGCATCTATCGGAGCACAGACATGGGAGCAACATGGAGTGAGTTGACCGACGGATTACCGTCCGGTGCGAACGTGGGCAGGATCGGGATCGCCATGTGTCAGGACGCGCCGAACATACTCTATGCGATCTACGCCGATTCAATAGGCTATTTTGAGTCGGTATTCAAGACGACTGACGGTGGCAATTCGTGGAACCCGACGAGTGGACAACCCTCGTCTTACCTCTACTCAAGTTTTGGTTGGTATTTCGGCCAGATCCGTGTGCACCCGTCTGACCCGGACGTAGTATTTGTCTTGGGCGTGCCGCTTTACCGCACGACGAACGGCGGCACTTCATGGTCGGATGTATCGGGTACGCAACATGTTGATCATCACGCGCTTGAATTCGATATGACCAATATGAATCACATTGTGGATGGAAATGATGGCGGCGTCTATACTTCCACCAACGGAGGTTCGTTCTGGACAAAATCCTACAACCTGCCCATAACACAATTCTATGCGGCAACTATCGATCCTATCAATCCAGAACGTACCTACGGGGGAACCCAGGACAACGGTACATTGCGCACGATGACGGGAAATCTAAATGACTGGCAAATGATCTACGGAGGCGATGGATTCTACTGTATCGTTGATTACACGGATGCCAACATAATCTACGCAGAATACCAGTATGGGAATCTCGCGAAATCCACAAACGGCGGCAATAGTTTCTATTCTGCGACCAGCGGTATAAACCCCAATGACCGGACCAACTGGTCCACACCGGTTATCATGGACCCCAACAACCATCTTGTTCTTTACTACGGAGCAAACCGGTTATACAAAACAACTGATGGCGCAGGTTTTTGGAATGCGATAAGCAACGATCTTACCAATGGCCCTGGTTCAGGCAATCTCATCTTCGGCACGATCACGACGATCGCCGTGTCGCGGACCGACAGCAATGTGATATATGTTGGTACAGATGATGCGAACGTCTGGGTGACGACGGACGGAGGGACAAACTGGACAAGTATAAATTCCGGTCTACCTGACCGGTGGGTGACGCGGGTTGCAGTTGATCCGAGTGATGCCGCGACTGCCTATGTGACGTTTTCTGGATACCGCTTTGATTCTTATATACCGCATGTTTTCCGGACGACGAATTATGGGGCGAACTGGACAGATATTTCTTCGAACCTGCCTGAGGTCCCGATCAATGTGATTGTGGTTGACCCGCAAAATACATCGGTATTGTACGTTGGTACAGACTATGGCGTATACTACACAACCGATGCTGGTGGTAGCTGGCAGCCGCTCGGCAGCGGTCTTCCTTTCAGCGCGGTCGATGATTTAGTATTGCATAACGGGATTCGCGTTTTGAGGGCGGCGACGCACGGCCGTTCCTTCTTTGAATTCGACCTAGACCAGATAGGATTGGAGGAACAGCAGGCATTGACCGGGATCGAATTGAAGGGTGTAGGCCTTCAGGTTACGAGTCCGGTGCGCAACGAAATCAACATATACTATAGTATATCCAGGACGAGTTATGTACGGATTGATGTTTATGATATCGTCGGCAGAAGAAGAGAGAATTTATTCAACAGTACTGTACGTGCCGGAAAATACGAGATGAGCACGTTGCTGAATCTACCAGCAGGCACATATTTTGTTGTCCTCGAAGCACAGGGTGAGACTGCAACTCAGAAAATAAATATCGTAAAATAGAGGTTTATTGCAGTAAAAGTTTATGTTTACTCTCGTCGAAGACGGAGCCTGTCCCCGGTGGGGGTTGACAAACCATTCGGTTTTTTTACAATTGTATAGACTGTAAAGAGGGAGGTCCTATGAAACGATGTATATTGGTTTGTACAATGTTGCTGCTGACCCAGGTGTATGCTGCTTCACTTACAGAAATCTTTTTTCAGCCGTGTCCCAGAGCACATTCAGTTATGGTTACTGATACCGACGATGATAGGATAATATTATACGGTGGTGACCAACAATACAATGGAATTTACTGTCGCGACGTCTGTGAATTTGACCTGGTGAGTAAAGAATGGAAGCGTGTGGAGGTTAGCGGTGAGCCACCGTCAGAACGCACGTGGTGCGCATCGGTGTATGATGCAGTAGAAGATCGTATGATCATCTTTGGCGGTTGGTATGAGTTTTCGTTCTTCAATGATGTCTGGGAGCTTGACCTTACAGCGGGCAGTGAGACATGGCAGCTGCTTTCAACATCCGGCACACGACCCGCTTCAAGAGAAGCGGCGACTTGTGTGATTGACTCGATTAACAATAGAATGATTATGTTTGGCGGATATGACCTTACAACGAGTGCGCGAAATGATGTCTGGGAACTCGATCTCACTACGCTAACCTGGACACAGTTATTCCCATCCGGGACAAGTCCTGTGCCAAGATATGCGCACACTGCTGTTTATGATCCGGTCGATCAAAGGATGATTGTATTTGGTGGTATCGCGCCATACTCAACTGGTTTTAATGACGTGTGGGAACTCGACCTTACTGACGGCGCTGAGGTATGGCAGCAATTGAGCCCGACTGGTGGAACACCACCTGCAAGATGCAGGCACTTCGGGGTTTACAATAGCGTTTCAAATGAAATGATCGTCGGTTTTGGATACGATTATACTGGTGTCACGATATTGTACAGTGATGTGTGGGTGCTCGATTTGAATTCACTCGAGTGGAGAGACGTTTCTAACGGTGGATTCGCGATCAGACCGAGAAGAGGGGCATGCGCTGCGTTCTATTCCGATGGCGAAGTAACATTTATTTTTGGCGGACACGTGCTGTGGGGGTGGTATTTGCACGAAACCTATCTATTAGACGGCGGCCCGACCATGGTGCATGAATACGACAATAGTATAATCCTTGATAGCGAATATCTGATGATCGAGACAAACCCGAATCGAGGGTCGGTCAAAATGGATCTATTTATTCCTGAACCAGAAGTGATAACGTTAAAGGTTGTCGATATATCGGGCAGAGTAGTTAGTACGATAATAGACCAAATGC
>JBFEPB010000144.1:0-4853 GCA_041550295.1 bacterium
AACAAAAAGACCCCTGCCTTCGAAGATCGAGCCATCCTCAAGGACAAGGATCGTATCGGACATTCTAAAATTGAATTATAAACAAAACTGCCCGATTGTCAATAGATTCGTACTCGTGACGCGCATATTGTATTCGTAGCCAACCTTCATTGTTCAATGACGAATAGGAAACACGAACACGCCTTACGTTCCTTCGTCAAAAGTGCAATTGACAATTACAGTAAATGACTTATAATATTACTAGAAGGAGGTTGTACATGCCCTGGCAAGGCGAACTCAAGAAAATCGATGAATTTCGGTACAAGATCCCGCGCAATTACAAGAGCGGCATGAGGACCGATGGATTGATCTATGCTTCGGAACGAATGCTGGCTCAGATCACCTCGGACGAAGCACCCGAGCAAGTGGCAAACGTTGCCCACCTACCCGGCATTGTCGGGTGTGCAATGGCCATGCCGGATATTCATTGGGGCTATGGATTTCCGATCGGTGGAGTTGCCGCTTTTGACCTCGACGAAGGTGTAATATCACCTGGCGGTGTGGGCTATGACATCAATTGTGGCGTACGCCTGTTGCGTACCAACCTCACTGATAAAGAAATATCCGGAAAGATGAAGGATCTGGTAAGAGCGATCTTCAACAATGTACCGTCTGGCGTTGGTTCGAGCGGCAAGGTCCGCATCGACGAGCGTGAAGTAAAAACCGTATTGAACCAAGGTGCGCAATGGGCGCTGAAAAGAGGTTTTGGTTGGACAGATGACATAGAACATATCGAATCACGTGGCGCCCTCGAGGGTGCTGATCCAGAAAGAGTTTCCAAGCGCGCGCTCCAGAGAGGCAGGCCCCAACTCGGCACGCTGGGTGCAGGAAATCACTTTCTTGAAATACAGGTCGTGCAGGATATCTATGACCGTGAAGCAGCCAGGGTCATGGGGATCGATGACGTGGGTCAGATCATGGTCATGATCCATAGTGGCTCGCGCGGTCTTGGCTATCAGGTCTGTGATGACAATGTCAAGGTGCTGGGCCGGACCACTCATAAGTATGGAATACAGATCCCTGACCGGCAGCTCGCCTGTGCACCCATCAAATCGCCTGAAGGCAGATCATACTACGCACAAATGGCGTGCGCGGCTAACTACGCCTGGGCTAACCGGCAGTGTATCATGCACTGGATAAGAGAGTCCTTTGAAACGGTGCTCGGAACACCGGCAGAAAAACTTGGCATGCACCTCGTGTATGACGTAGCACACAATGTGGCAAAGTTCGAGAAGCACCGGGTCGGTGATGAAATAAAAGAATTATGCATACACCGCAAAGGCGCAACCCGCGCCTTCGCCGCAGGGCATGAGGAAGTCCCGGAGAAGTACCGGAGCATAGGACAGCCAGTGCTCATTCCCGGCGACATGGGCACGAATTCATATCTCCTGGTCGGCACTGAGTTAGCAATGAAAGAGACATTTGGTTCGACCTGCCACGGTGCAGGCAGGGTAATGTCACGGACAAAAGCCCTGGACAAAACAAGAGGACGGAACATCAGCAAGGAGCTCGCCGAGAAAGGAATATACGTAATGTCCGCAAGCAGTGAGGTGCTGCGCGAAGAAGTGCCCGAAGCATATAAAGACATCGGGATGGTCGTTGATGCGGTACACAAGGCAGGTATTTCGCGCAAGGTCGCGCGCATGAAGCCGTTGGGTGTGGTCAAAGGATAATAAATTCCTTGCGAAGGGGCTGCGCTATACAATCCGGAAAGCCATTCAAATTATCTTGCTGACAAGATGAAACAGCAGATTAAGAAGAGAATCGAACAGGCACCGCTATTGCCTGGCGTTTATCTTTTCAAGGATTACAAGAACAGGATCATCTACATCGGTAAGGCATCCAATCTCAAGAACAGACTTTCATCACATTTGAACTCAACACTTGCTGACCAGGCAGCAGATGTCGATATCATCATCACGAATTCCGATGTCGAAGCCCTGACCCTCGAAGAATCCTTGATTAAAATGCACAAACCGAAACACAATATTCGGCTCAAGGACGATAAGAAATTCCCATACCTGAAGGTCACTGTGCAGGAAGACTTTCCACGGATTCTTTTCACTCGAGACCTCAAGGAAGACGGTTCTCTGCTATTCGGACCATACACAAATGCAAAGGCATTGCGCAGGACGCGTGATGCCTTGTGCCGCATATTCAAACTGGTTTCTTGTACCAAGGATCTTACAAAGGAATACGTGCGTCCCTGCCTCGAATACTACCTCGGTAAATGCAGCGCGCCATGCACTGACAGTATAGCCGAATCTGAATACAGGAGACTGGTAGAAAGAGGGATCAAGTTCCTGCGCGGTAGTTCAGACGAACTGGAAAGGGCGATCGAACAAAAGATGTGGGAGCAAGCGAAAAACGAAAATTTCGAGGCTGCCAAAACACTGCGCGATCAGTTGTTAGCAGTACGCAAGATATCGGAACGACAGCAGATCGTTACTAATGATTATGCCAGTCGTGATGTGATCGGCACTGCGCGCACCCGCTTCCACTGTATCGCATGTCTGTTCAGGATACGGGAGAATCGCCTCTTTTCCAAAGAAATATATGACCTGAAGGTCAGTCCCAAAAGTATTGATGAGGAAATCACCAGCGCCTTCATCCGATTGATATATACTCATATCTCGTTTCTGCCCGAGCAAATCGTCATCGCCTCAACCCCCGGCGATTGGGACATACAGAAGCGCTGGTTCGCAAAGCGGGGATTTGAAGTGCAGCTCGTGACCAGACCAAAAGGCGCGGTGCGAGATCTTTTGGAGTGGGCCAGAAAAAATGCCGAGAATGAAATCTCGACAAAAGTGACAAAACACAGAGCATCACCGGTTCTCCTTGAAATACAGGAGAAACTCCATTTGGACAAGCCGCCACACTGGATCGAGGGGTTTGACATATCCAATCTGGGCAACAAATTTGCCGTCGGATCATCGGTCGCATTCAAGGGCGGCAAACCTTACAAGCAGTACTACCGTAGATACCGGATCAGGCGGATTGCCGGACAGGATGACTTTGCCATGATTAGACAGATCGTCGGCCGCCGGCTCAAGGATTTGAAGAAACGCAAGACCAAACCCGGGCTCTTGTTGATCGACGGTGGCAAAGGGCAACTCAGCTCAGCTCTGCGCGTCATCAAAGAACTGAACACTGATATCCCAACCTTTGCCCTTGCCAAACGTTCTGATGAACTCTATGATGCGCACGGCAATGTCATCTCAATAACGCCCAGTGCAAAAGGTTTTTATTTACTTAAGAGACTACGCGATGAGGCCCACCGTTTTGCGATCGGTTACCATCGCAAGTTACGCGGTAAGCAGCTAACCCGATCCGAGCTGGATAATATCTGTGGCATCGGTAGGACGCGGAAACTGGCGCTACTGAAATATTTCGGTGGCATGGAGGCCCTGCGTAAGGCAAGCGAAACCGAGATCGCCAAGGTACCAGGGGTTGGAAAGTATATGGCAAAGCGGATCTACGAAGCGCTACACACCTGACGACGAAATCCTAAACTCTAAACAAGCACGAGAGGTGAATCTATGTGTCGAAGATTCAAAGGATCTTCAGTCGAACCTTGTTTATCTTCCTGCGGGTTGCTTCGGTTATGGTGAACAGGAAATTTTTATACTGAATCTCCTCCCCCACCTTTGGTATACGGTCGGCGTGTTTGATGATCAAACCACCGATCGTCGATACATCATCTTCGTCTATGGCAATGCCAAATTTCTCCGCGAAGTCGTCTATTTCCAGCCTGGTGTAGAGATAGTATTCGTTTCCGGAAATCTTCTCGATCAACGGCTTTTTCCTCTTGTCGAATTCATCTTCGATGTCACCCACTATCTCCTCGATCAGATCTTCAACCGTTATGATACCCGAAACACCGCCGAACTCATCGATCACTACGGCCATGGAGAGTTTAAGCCTCTGCAGGTCAAGGAACACACTCAGAGCCGACTTGTCCTCAAAGACGAAGTACGGCAGGCGCACGAACTCAACCACAGGATAATCCCGGTAGTCATTCCAGAAAGAAGTAATATCCTTCATGTAGAGAATACCAACCACATGGTCGAGATGCTCATAGTAGACAGGGTACCTCGAATAGTGGTATTTCTGGTAGGTGGCGACAGCATCATCGAGGCGGACGTCATGTGCGAGCGACAGGACTTCGTTCTTCGGTATCATGACTTTGTTGACTTCCCGTCTTTTTATCTGGAGTATTTCGTTTATCATCTTCCTCTCGGTCGCTGAGACTTTACCCAGGTCGATGATATTTCTTCGTGTTTTCAAATTTGTTTTCTTACACTACTTATTGAAATCGATCTCGCCAAATGATTCGGGCTTGGTGTTACGCAAGCGCCGTTTCAATTCATCGATCGTCTTGTCACCCTGCAGCACGATGCCGCTGCGATTCAGTATCTCATCGTTCACCCATATGCTGCTCTTTGTACGCAGCGCGAGGGCGATCGAATCAGAAGGCCGGGCATCGATCGCGTAGACCTTGGAATCAACCTCGACGAATATCTTGGCATAATATGTCTCTTCCTTCAGGTCAACGATACCGATCTTCGACACCTTTGCCTGGAACGCATCCAGAATTGATTTCATCAGATCATGGGTCAATGGACGTTTGGGTTTGACTCCCTCCAGGGTCAATGCTATTGCCATTGCCTCGCTTTCCCCGATCCAGATAGGAAGCGTGCGTTCGCCGAACTTCTCTTTCAAGAGAACAACATAGGTGTGCCACTGCTGGTCTTCGATGACCGCATTTACAAAAACCTCAAGAATTCTACACCTCTTCTTCCAACAACGCCAGT
>JBFEPB010000145.1:0-4851 GCA_041550295.1 bacterium
GTTGTACAAATACCTTTGCGCTATATGCACACTCCCATTGAGGTGGTTTCCCTACGGGATATTGAGCGGGCGGCAAACCTTGTCACTTGCTTTATCAGGGGTCTCGGATAATGGCCACGATTACTTAAACCAGGATCAAAATAAGGATACTAGTACAAGCTTAGTCCCTGAAAGGTGCGACTAAGCTTTTTTTTTGGCGTCATATTGTCCCTTTCCTTGACTTTGGTTCATTCTTTGTTAGAATAAACGATGTCCAGGATCAGTGTACTCACCGCTGATGTACGCGGGAAGATCGCCGCCGGCGAGGTGATCACCAGGCCTGCCTCCGTGGTCAAGGAATTAGTCGAGAATGCATTGGATGCTGAGGCCAAGAGGATTGAGATTGAGATAAGTAATGGCGGGAAGACGAGAATCCTTGTCAATGATAATGGTTGTGGTATGGACCGGGAGGATGCGCAACTTGCACTGGAACGGTACGCAACGAGTAAGATCTCTGGAATCGAAGATATCGAGCATATCAGGACTTTCGGCTTCCGCGGAGAAGCGCTTGCCAGTATTGCTCTGGTCTCCAGATTGGAGCTTGAGACTTCAGATGGACTGGTGGGTACGAAGATCGTTGCCGATGCCGGATTGATAAAGAGTATACATGATTCGGAGCGACCTCGTGGGACGAGGGTGAAGATCTCCGATATCTTCTACAATCTACCACCAAGGTTAAAATTCCTGAAGTCGGCTAATTGGGAGCGTCGTTTGATAACGGAATTAGTAAGAACGTATGCGGTTGTCCGCCCGGAAATTGCGTTCTACCTGGGTGACGAAAGTAGTGAGATGATCAATGTACCGGGTGCCGACAGTTTGCTCCAGAGAATACAGATGCTATTCCCCAGGAGGGTGACCGATCAACTCCTGCAGATCGATTTTCATCTCGGGGCCACGCAGATCTTTGGGGTCGTATCAATGCCCGGTATGATAGAAAAGCATCAACTACGGTACATATATGTCAATTCGAGACCGGTGAGGTACCCCCGTCTGTACCACGCGCTCATCGAATCGTATGGGGATGCACAGTACGTTCCGGCCTTTGCCGTCGACATTGTGGTCGATCCAAGATCTGTCGATGCCAATGTTCACCCGACCAAAAACGAAGTGAAATTTAGGGACGAACGGTACATCGTGGATCTGCTATCTCAGGCAGTAAAACGTACGATCTACAAGAAACCGCTGAAGGTTCAGTACACGGCTGCGAGAGAAAAGGCTGGCGGTGAGAGCAGTCCAAAGAGTTTTGTCCAGGATGCCATGTTGCCTTACGGCAAAGAGGAAAGATTTCAATCTGACCGCGCCAGTGAGGAATTCTGGCAGCTTCATGAGACCTATATTCTTGCCCAAACCAAATCGGGGATGATCATCGTCGATCAGCATGTCGCTCATGAACGCATCATCTATGAATCGATAATGCAGAATAAGGTACAGTCACAACGTTTGCTGTTTCCCATTACTGTGGAACTCAACCCGGAGGAATATAGGGTATACGAGCAGACAAAGCACGCTCTAACTGACATGGGTATTGAATTCAAAGAGTTCTCCTCACACACTATAGTCATTGACAGTCTACCCTCTGATGTGCGCATAAACCGGGAGGAGATAGCCGGGTTATTCGGTGAACTGAATTCACTGGGTGACCTCGTGAAAGAGAAAAAGGAAATCGCGCGTGTCGTTGCCTGTCGAGGTGCAATCAAGGCAGGACAGAGACTATCTGCCGTGGAGATGCAATCGCTGATCGACCGCCTTTTTGCCACGGAGAATCCGTATACATGTCCGCATGGTCGTCCCATCGTGGTCAGATGGACTATCGAGGAATTAAATCATAGGTTCGGCCGCGGGTAATGCTTCTACATTGACAGTAGATACAATATCCATATAATCAACCAATGGCAAGATTCTTCATCGAGGGGGGTGCGCGACTCTCGGGTGATGTATGTGTTTCTGGGGCTAAGAATTCGGCCTTGCCGATAATCGCTGCCGCGCTGCTGACCGACAAGAAAGTTGTATTGAAAAACATACCGGATGTCATGGATGTTCGAACCATGATTGAATTGGTCGTTCATCTGGGTGCGCATGTTGAATACAGAAGAAATATTCTAAAAATACATACTCCCCGCTTGAAACGCGTTGAAGCACCATATGATATCGTTACCAGAATGCGTGCTTCATATTATGTGTTGGGTTCATTGATTGCCAGGAAAAGGCGGGCGATCGTGGCTATGCCAGGTGGTTGCGCGATCGGACCAAGACCAATTGATTTGCATATCAAGGGATTCAGTGCACTGGGTACAAAGATAGATATCAGCAACGGATATATCAACGCGGACGCGCGGAACCTTCGGGGTCAGAACGTAGATCTGCAGGGCCCTAAGGGAACTTCGGTTGGTGCGACGATAAATATCATGCTGGCCGCCAGTGGCGCGTCCGGTACGACAGTGATAAGTCCTGCCGCAGCAGAACCGGAGGTCATAGACGTGGCGAATTTCCTGAGCGCAATGGGGGTGGAAATTAGCGGCCAGGAAAGCCATGAGATAACCGTCAGAGGACGTGAGAGTTTTAGTACTGATGTTGAATACAGTATCATCTCTGATCGCATTGAAGCAGGAACGCTGGCCGTTGCTGCGGCGATCACACGCGGTAATGTGCTTATCAGGGATGCACCCGCCGAAAGCATGACGAGTGTGATCGAGAAGCTGCGTGAGATAGGTGTGGTCGTCAGCGAAACTGCTGATGCTATTGAAGTGAACGGACGGGGACGCAGAAAGGCAGTGGACATCTTTGTGGCGCCGTTTCCAGGTTTTCCCACTGATATGCAGGCTCAATTCATGGCTCTACTGTCAACGGTGCCGGGTACCAGTACGATCAAGGAGTCGATATTTGAGAACCGCTTTATGCAGGCAGTCGAACTGATGCGTATGGGTGCGCAGATCACGATTGAAGGTGATACAGCGGTTATCAAGGGTGTAAGAAAACTGTCTGGAACGCAGTTGATGGCATCGGATCTTCGGGCTTCTTCGGCATTAGTCTTGGCCGGATTAGCGGCAGCAGGGACCACTACTGTCAGAAGGATATACCATTTGGATCGCGGCTATGAGAAATTCGAAGTCAAGCTGCGTAGACTCGGAGCGAGGATACGACGCGGGAAATAATGAGAAAAAATAGGCGTGTAGTGCGTATTGGCAATGTCAAGATTGGTGGGGAACATCCGATCGCTGTTCAGTCGATGACCAAGACCAGAACTGCGGATATCGATGGTACGGTGCGGCAGATCCGGCGTGTACAGAGGGCAGGGTGTGAATTGATCCGGTGTGCCGTAGTGAACAAGGAAGATGCACTGGCTTTGAGGAAGATCAAGGCATCAGTATCGATCCCGGTAATCGCAGATATTCACTTCGACTACCGGTTGGCTCTGACAGCGATCGAATCGGGTGTCGATAAGATAAGAATAAATCCAGGGAACATAGGCGAACATTGGAAGATCGGGGAGATTATAAAAAGGGCCAAGGAGAAGGATATCCCGATCAGAGTAGGCGTCAATTCCGGATCATTGCCCCGGGACATAATGGCACGGTACAAGCATCCGACTGGACAGGCGATCGCCGATGCGGTCGGTTCAGCACTGTCTATCTTCCGGGCTAACGATTTTGAGAACATTGTCATCTCTGCGAAGGGTGTTGACGTCAGGGACACGGTTGAGGCATATCAGAAACTGAGTGATGCATTCGCTTTTCCTCTTCACGTTGGAATCACCGAGGCAGGGTTACGTACAGCCGGTACAATAAAGAGTGCCGTCGGCTTGGGTATCTTGCTCTATCATGGCATCGGTGATACGATAAGAGTTTCCCTAACTGCAGACCCTGTTCATGAAGTTACCGCCGCTTATACTATCTTGAGTGCATTGGGAATAAGGTACAGGGGACCGATTCTGATCAGTTGTCCGATGTGTGGCCGCTGTGATGTGGATCTCGAACGGATCGTACGGACAGTTGAGAAGCGGCTGAAGAATTATGGTTCTTTCGTGAAAATAGCGGTAATGGGTTGTGTGGTGAACGGCCCGGGTGAGGCACGTGAGGCGGATTTCGGCATCGCATGCGGCAAAGGGGTGGGTGCTATCTTTGTAAAAGGCAGAGAGATAAAGAGGGTGAAGGAAAACAAACTCGTTGAAACACTCTTCGGGATTGTAGATGAGAACATTGATAATTGACAACTATTTGCCGAATTCACCCCAGATAGAAAACCTCTATGATGTTTTGAAGGATATTACAGTGCACACGGTGGAAGTGAGAGATTATTCAACGATCCACCCTGGTGAGGATTTCAAGTTGTACGATGTAATAGTTCTCTCCGGTTCGCAGCGCAAGTTCGCCGAGCCAGGACTAATGGATACGTATGCTCACGAAGTAGATTTTATCAGAGCGATAGAGAAGCCTTTGCTGGGCATTTGCTTTGGCCACCAGCTTCTATCCATAGCATTTGGCTCGGAGGTAGTGGGTATGGAAGAGAAGATTGACGGTTACTACATGATACAGAGATTGAGCGATAATGAAATATTCGAAGGCCTACCGGCAAGATTTCTGGTACGTGAGTCGCATGAAGAGATGGTTGTTGATGTGCCCTTTGGTTTTGAACTGCTTGCTGAATCCCCTAATTGTCGGGTTGAGATAATAAAGAACACGAAGTACCCTATCTATGGTGTGCAGTGCCACCCGGAGAGGTTCGACGACGAGCATCCGGCGGGGAAATCGATATTAGAGAACTTTTTCAAATTGGCGACGTGGTACATTAAATAAAAAAGAAGGAGGAGTATGA
>JBFEPB010000146.1:0-4844 GCA_041550295.1 bacterium
AATCGTACTGTGCTTGTCGGCATGGTGTGTAGCGAGATGGCAGAAAACTGCCATTGTACGGACCGTGGACTGACGCCAGATTCAACCGAGGGTATGGACGTCGCGTTTGCCAGGGTAGGAGATCATTATCTAGTTAGAAGTATGACCGACAAGGGAAAAAAGATCATGCAATCCCAGTATCTGAAGGTGGTCGATGATGCGCCCGAGAAAAAGGAATGGCCAGCCGGCAAGTATGCCATTGCATCGCCCGAGGAATTCATGGAGATGTACGACGATGAAATATGGGATGAACTCTCCGACATATGTCTGACCTGTGGTATTTGCACCTATGCCTGCCCGACCTGCGTCTGCTTTCAGGTAACCGATGAGAAGTTCCAGGGTAAGGGTGAACGAGTAACGGTCTGGGACAGCTGTCAGCTGCAGTCTTATTCGAGAATGGCGGGCGGTCACAACACCAGGAAGACACCCGCAAGCAGGGTGCGCAATCGGACGCTTGATAAATTTGCCTATAGTCATTTAAGATACGGAATAATCTCATGCACTGGCTGTGGTCGGTGCGTCATGGTTTGCCCTTTGAAAAGAAGTTTTCCGCAACTCGGTGCTCGACTCTCAGAGAGAATAAGGGAGAAGAAAAAGGGCAAGGCCGGAACCGCTGCAAGGTCCAAGGAGGTTTGAAATGGCGACGATCGAACTCGTGCCAAGGCCAGCAACGATCAAGAAAATAATTGAAGAATCCAAAGACGTTATGAGCTACGTGTTGCAGACCGAAGAGCATCAGAGAATGGTTGCTCGCCCCGGGCAATTTGTCGAAGTTTCTATTCAGGGTTTTGGTGAAGCTACCTTTGCGGTCACCAGGACAGCCAAAGACGGGAGTGATTTCACGATTTCAGTCAAGCGAATGGGGCATCTGACAAAAATGCTGCATCGCGCCGTGCCAGGCGACATGGTTGGCATCCGGGGGCCGTACGGGAACAGTTTCCCCGTCGACGACTGGAAAGGAAAGGACATCACGGTGATCGGCGGTGGCATTGGGCTGGCGCCGCTGCGTCCAGTCATAGACCATATCCTCCAGCACCGGAAGGATTATGGAAAATTAGAGATCATCTTCGGCGCGCGCACACCGGGTGATATCCTATATAAGGAAGACCTAAAGATCTGGGAGGACGACAAGAAAATCACACTGCATACGACGATCGATGTTCCCTTTGAAGGCTGGAGCGGGCGGGTCGGCGTGGTGCCGGTCGTTGTCAAAGATCTTGCTCTCAAGCCGGACAACAAGATAGCGATCGTGTGCGGGCCTCCGATCATGATAAAATTCACCGTAGCTGCATTGAGGGAATTGAAGTGGCCTGATGACAGGATATTCACAACGCTGGAGATGAAGATGCAGTGCGGCATCGGTCAGTGCGGCCGGTGCAATATCGGGGATAGATTCATCTGCAAGGACGGCCCTGTGTTCAGTCTTGATCAGATCCCTGAACATGCGCTTTAACATGTAATAAAGTACCTTTAGCTAATTCACTTCGACCTCTGAATACCCCTCGAATGAGCCCAGGGGTATTTCGTTTTTGCACCACATTAGACTGTAGTTGTCAGTTTTGTGAAACTTTTTGCCCCCGAGCCACGTATAGTATAGTGATGGCTAACAAGAAAAGAGCATTATACAGAAAGGAAGGAGGAAACATGAGAATTATCTTCGCAATTTTACTCTCATTAAGTGTGTCGGTCGGTCAGGTGTTGTCTGCAAACGTTTTGTATGAAGGTTTGATGCCGGCGGTTGAAGTAATTGCCGGTAGATACGATTACGACGTGCCTGCGTATGTTGGGTCTTTGCCAGAGGTGGATGTCACGGCACCCCGCTATGAATTCGAAGACGAGGCGTGGAGTGGTCTGATGCCGGAAATGGTCGTAACTGCGGTGAGAAGCGTACCTATGGACATTGCCTACCTTGGCAGAAACGAATTCGGTCTATAATCAGGTGAGATCATGAAGCCGAGCATATTGTGTGTTTCAATCTGCCTTTTAATTACGCTTGTGATCGGATGTTCACATTATTCGACTCGTCATGCGAGCAACGAGCAGTACCTGCGGCGTTATCTCGATGCGAAAGAGTATGTCTACGAAGATATTTGCGTACAAATGGGTTCGGCCTATTGGAATTATTATTCGCAGGAGGGCGAAGCAGACCTCGCTACACCGCGGGAGCGCTTCAAGGAGTTGCTGACGAATGACACATTGAACGCGATCATCGAATCATGGTATTCCAGGACATCGGCGATAACAGATTCCGTTCTCAGGAGCAGGGTTTTAGTCTGGCATAGAATACTCACAGCGGCAAAGGTCGAGATGGATCCAGAAATATTCGCCCTGAGGAATAAGCTAGAATTGTGGCTTGCCGAGACAGAAGATCAAGGATCCCTCCCGTCCAGAGAAGAAATGGATAGTGTCATGATGGAACTGATGGTGTTACGCAATGAAAGATCAAGGGAACTTGGGTTCGAAAACTTCGCAGATTTAGTATTGGAAATCGCTGGTATTGGAGCGGATTGGTTCTACGCATTTGTGGAGACAATAGACTCGGCGACGGCAGAACCCTACGATCGATTACTGGAAGATATCAAACAGGAACAGGGTAAGGCTGAAATCGAATTCAAGGACATAAGGGATTTGTTCGGTTTGTACTACGCAACGAAGTTGAGCGCTGAGATTCCTGAAGAAAAAATGAATTCAGTGATGAAGGAGACGATTGAAAGCATCGGAATTGATTACAATAGATTGAACGTCCAGATCGTTGAACAAGATCTGCCTGGTGGTGTGGGTGGTCAGTCGCTCGCCTTACGCATTCCAGACGACTTCAAGGTTGTAGTAACGGATGGACTATCATTTTATGATAGAGTACACGAAATCGGACATGGGGCTCAGTACACTTTTACTGCGATCAAGTACCCGGTTTTGAAGGGCTATGAGTGGTGTTTGGGAAGCGATTGCGGTGCTTATTCTGAAGGCATTGCCGAGACCCTTGCCAAGTTTGTTCGTAATGATCGGTGGCAGACGAGACACGTCGATGTGGACGAAGAAGCACTCATTGCTCAAGAAACTATGCTAAGAAAGTATTTGCCATTGTATCTTCGCTGTATGCTGGTTACTGTGGTATATGAAATCGAACTATACAGGGATTTGAACAGAGATCCCGAGCAGGTGTGGCAGATGCTTCATGAGAAGTATCTGTCGTTAGAAGGTTCGACTTTCAAAATTGCACCGTTTGCCAATATCATTCATGTCTCTTATCCGATATATGTGCAGAACTATTTGCTTGCTGACCTGATTTCCTGGCAGATACACCAGAGTCTGGAACAAAAATTTGGTCCTGATTATGTCTTTGATCCCCGCGTCGGCGCGTTCTTGAAGGAAAACTTCTATACTAACGGTGGATTACTTCCTTGGCAGATGCGCTTAAAGAGAGCAACCGGTAGAGAGTTGGATGTGCATGGTTACCTCAATGCGGCCGGACTATGAGTAATTGACTAACTAGTTTGCTGTGAAGCACCCCTGCGGCTCCGTTCTTACGCGCAAGAACGAAGCCGCTTCCATAATGTAAAAAATCCTAAGCACGAAATACTAAATTCTAGACAAATACAAATCTCAAAATACAAATAACAAAAAGCCGACATGCGACGGACCGTGCTTGAGCTGGATGTACGGAAAAACACGAAGATTTGCCCGTCCAGCGAGCGCAGCTAGTGGCGAAGTTGTCTACGACGAAAAGTGTGACCCCGGCGCGCAGTGACGAGATTGGCGAATCTGCGTTGACAACTTGTCTGGATATTATATAATGACTGAATGGCTCTAAAATTCAGCATATCCGGCTTGCGTGGTATTGTCGACAGGGACTTGAATCCAGACGTCATATTCAAATACGCCAGGGCTTTTGGTGAGTTTATCCGGTCAGGGCATGTCGTCATTGGCCGTGACACGCGTGCATCCGGCCGTGAATATCGCCGGGCCGTTATCGATGGATGTCAATCCGCCGGATGCCGGGTTACTGACCTTGGTATCGTGCCCACTCCTACCGTGCTCTTTATCGTTCGAAAAATAAAGGCAAATGGTGGTATTATCATCACGGCGAGTCACAATCCGATGCAGTGGAATGCGCTGAAATTCGTGTCATCAAAGGGGCTTTTCCTGAATGAAAAAGAGTTCAGGAGATTTAACAAATACATAAATGCTGGTGAGCCGTCGGGACCCGCAAGACAGAAAGTGGAGTTGCTGAAGTCAGGCCTGCAGGAACATATTCACAAAATAGTATCGAAGGTCAAACCCCTGCGGGTTCCTTTTCGGGTAGCGGTTGATGCCGTGAACGGAGCTGGATCGATCGGACTGCCAAGGGTGCTTGAAGAAATGGGGTGCAAGGTGTTCCGGCTGAACTGCAAGTTCTCGCCAATCTTTGCGCGGGGGCCAGAGCCGGTCAGCGAGAACATCGGTGCACTGTGTCGGTTCGTGAGGCAATGCAAACTGGATATTGGTTTCGCATGTGATCCTGATTGTGATCGTCTGGCCATTGTCGATGAGCAGGGCAGGCCGATCGGCGAAGAGAATACCCTTGTGCTGGCAACAGATTATATTCTCGGACGCAAAAAGGGCAGCGTCGTGACAAATCTGTCAACCACCGCATTGATGGATTTTGTCGTCCGCAAACATAAAGCCAGGTTGTACCGCACCAAAGTCGGCGAAGCAAATGTGGTTTCAAAAATGAAGTCATCATCTGCCGTAATCGGCGGAGAAGGTAATGGCGGCGTTATCTTTCCCGACATAAATTTCACGCGTGATGCCATGGTCGGTGCAGC
>JBFEPB010000147.1:0-4832 GCA_041550295.1 bacterium
CAGCTTCAGACCGCGTTCGTTTGCCAACCTGATTAGAGCCAAAGCATCATTCACTGAATTGGTCAAGGGCTTTTCCACCAGTACATGTTTGTCATGCTCAAGGGATTGTTTAGCAATTTGATAATGTGAGCTTACCGGGGTGGCGATAACAACCGCTCCGACCGCCGGATTACAGAGGACCTCGTCAATACTCGAGACAACAGAAGCCTCTGGAAATTTCTCAGCAATATATGACCTTCGACTATCGTCGATGTCATGAACGTAAACACCTTCAATGCAGGAATGATCCAGTAACCTGGGGACCAACCTTGTCCCCCACTGACCCAGCCCGATCAGAGCGACCTTCATCTACAGAAGTTCAACCGGGAGTATGAAAACCGCGGCCAGCCGCCTGTTCCGTATGTTCACCGTATTGGCGATGACAATTACATCCTTCTCATTACCAACCCCGTCGACGATCCGCGAACTAAAGCTCCCGCCATGGTTGCGCAAGATTTCGATCAAACCGTTGACCGCACGCTCAGAAGCTTCCGGTACAAAAAGGCTGGCAATCGCCACGTTGAATATCATACCGGCCTCCCGTACAAAAAACTCAAGCGCCCTCCGATTAGCATCAACCACCTTAAAATCCTCAGCGTCAATCAAGAGAATCGGAAGCAGGGATTCATCAAATACCCTCTCATACGTGGTCATCAACTCGGATTGAGTTTCATAACTAAGTGAAGGAGCGTGGAGATGGTGCACAAATCCGCCACCGGCAAAGACCTGCGGGTAAACATCACATGACAGCCTCTCACCCAATCCCTTGAAGACGATCACATCAGACGCCATCTTGCCACTCAACATCGCCCGCTTACCAGGACAGTCAGAGGGTGGTTCGTCGGTGCAATGGAAAACCCTATAGCACTTACCCCCCAGCACCTTGTCCACTCCTTTCTGCAGAAGCCTATAGGTCATCAAGTTCGCCCTCAGGATGTTATAGTCGAGATCGGTAAGGAAAATAGGATCATCGATCGCATCAACCGTTGCCTCCCACTGTCTCTTTGCAGTCGTCACGTTGCTTAGCATACGTTTCTTTTCGCGGGAAATCCTTGCTTGACGCAGGGCACGTTTGGCAACGTTCTTGACTTTGTCTTCGGTCAGAGGCTGTACCAGATATGATGTTACATCGTCCATATCCAGTCTGGAAAGGTAGGGGAAGGCATAACTTGTGACCAGGACTATCTCCGCTTCGGGAGCCGACCGTCTCACCATATCGATCACCTTTTCATGTGGCTCATCGTGCAGGTGGGCATCAACAAAAACAAGATCATAGTCCAGGCTATTGACAAGAGAATACACATCCTTTGGCCTGCTGCACGACGAAACACCGTGGCCCTCGTTCTTGAGCGACGCGCATACCGTATCGATAAGCCCTAGGTCCTGACTGATCACCAATATTTTTGCCATGATATCATCTCGGTGTAACCGCAAGGGGATTCCCTGAGACTATTGAACCCGAAAAGTATATTCCCCTCGCCATCACTGCTCGCTACTGGGTTTTTATCGCATCCTTTATCCGCGTAATTAGCGTATCGGCCCGCGCCTCACCGAGCTCGGCCCGCATCTTGACCGCTTCCTGTTCAAGAAAGCGATTCAGGTCAGCCCGCGCTTTCAGGGACGTGAATGACTCAGGGTACCGGTCTATTATATCGACGAACAGTAAGACCCGAGCCGGATATTGTGCCCAGCAGTTTTCCCAAACGCTAGCCGCCCGTTTGGTCACCACATCCTTGATGTACTCGTTGAAACCGATATCCCATACATCCCACGGTGCAAATATCATCTGACGGTACATCTCGTAGAGTTCCTCGATCGCATCTTGATCGCCTATTTTGTCAATCCTCGCCTGCAGAACCTCAACCTGGGTGAACCACTCGAAGTAATCCACTTCGCGGAATTTGAATTCTATCGGAACCATGACCCAGGACTGTGCGACGTTTTCGCCAACAACGGCCGGCGAGAACAGAAATGTCCTGGCCGTTCGCACGGCCGCCGAATCGAGCAGAAGGTTGCCTGACGAAGTCATGATCACAACCTCTTCTGTCCTGCCACTTCGATTCACCAAGACCTTCACATGTACTATGCCTTCCATGCCCTGTCGTCTGGCTTCATCCGGGTAATCTAATCGGTAGTCAAGTAGAACCGGAACTAATAAATCCTTTTTGGCTGGGCACGACAGTATCAGAACCCCCATCAGGATACACCCGAGCGTCTTAAGTATTCCCACCAGTAGAATATAACCATTTCACACGGGTTCGTCAATAGTACGTACCACTTTACGCATCCCTTGAATTCTTGGTGAACATGACTATAATATCCCCGGAGGCACCGTGATCGAACTTAGGAATTTCATTAAGAATATCAAACCCTACAAACCCGGCAAACCTATTGAAGAGGTGATCAAAGAACTGGGATTGACGGGCGAGGTTTTGAAACTGGCCTCGAACGAGAATCCGCTGGGGACTTCGCCTCTGTCAGTCGAGGCGATGAGCGAAAAAATACATGCTTCATATCTATATCCTGATGACAATTGTTACTACCTGAAGCAGCGATTGGGCGAAAAATCCGGTATGTCTGTAACCAATATCATCGTCGGAAGCGGGTCGGTAGAGCTGATCGAACTGATTTTCAAGGCGTATGTCAATCCCGGGGATCAAGTCATAATGAGCGAACCTTCTTTTATTATGTACAAGATTGCCTGCCAGATATTCGGCGGCGACCGCGTCGCCATCCCCCTCAAGAATTATCAACACGATGTCGAAACAATGATCAGTAGGATCAACCAGAAGACGAAAATTATCATCGTCGATAACCCTATTAATCCCACCGGCACAATCATCGATAAAAGGAAAATGGACCATTTTGTCGAAACGGTACCACAGAATGTAATAATGGTCATTGACGAGGCCTATCACGAATATATCAAGGAAACTGAATATCCGCACGGGCTGGATTATTTAAAAAAACACAAAAACATCCTCGTGCTCCGCACGTTCTCGAAAATATATGGCCTGGCCGGACTGCGCGTCGGCTATGGGTTCAGCAGTGAAGAGATCGTGGGCGCGATGATGAAGGTGAGATTGCCGTTCAACGTGAACCGCATCGGTCAGATCGCGGCAAGCGCCGCGCTCGGGGACACGTCTTTCGTCAAATCGAGCAGGGAAAATAATGAAGCTGGAAAGGTATTTCTCTACCGTGAGTTCGATCGCCTGAAATTGAACTACACGCCCACCTTTGGTAATTTCATCCTCGTCGATTTCAAGCGGGAGGCCAGAGAGGTGTTCGAAGCAGCTCAGAGAAAAGGTATCATCTTGAGAACAGTATACGAATACGGCCTGCCCACGTCGTTACGCATCACCATCGGATCACCCACTCAAAATGAACAGCTCGTCAAAACCCTGCAAGATATAATATAGATGAAATCATTTGATGATGTAATAGAGTCGGCAAAGAAAAAGGGTAAAAGAAGATGCGTTGTCGTCATGGCAGAGGACGAAGCGGTGCTGGAAGGGATCAGGCTGGCACAGGAGTTGGGTTTGATAATACCGGTATTGGTCGGCGATAAAGGTCGGATCAACCAAATCGCACAGAGAACAGGATTGGATGCCTCAAGTTGTGAGATATACGATGAGCCGGACGAGAGCGAAGCAGTGGTCAAGGCGAATTCCCTGGTCCGCGAAGAAGGCGATTTTCTGATGAAGGGCATGCTCTCAACTTCCTCGTTTCTCAAGGGAGTACTTAACAAAAACACGGGTCTACGAAAGGGAAAGATTCTCAGTCATATTGCCGCTCTCGAAGTACCGGGCTACCATAAATTGATCTTCATGTCAGACGGCGGGATGAATCCAAATCTTGACCTCGAGACGCGCGTCGAAATAATCAAGAACGCCGTTCAAGCGCTGGCTCTCATAGGCATTGAAAATCCTAAGATAGGCTTAGTCGCGGCGAGTGAGATCGTGAACCCAGATATGCCCGAAACGGTGGATGCGGCAAGGATCGTAGAAATGAACGAATCGGGACAACTTGCCGGTGCCGCTATTGCCGGACCCTTTGGATTCGATGTTGCTATTTCCAAAAAGGCCGCCGCGATAAAGAAGATCGATAGTACGGTTGCCGGCGATGCGGACTTCCTGCTCATGCCCAATATTTCTGCTGCTAATATCTGGGCAAAAGGTCTTATTTACTTTGGTAAAGCCAAGGCAGCGGGGATGGTTGTCGGTGCGCTGCGCCCGATCATAATGCTCTCACGAGCTGATGAGCCGGCGACCAAACTGAACTCAATTGCCCTGGGTGTCATTGTAGCGAAAAGTTGACCTCAGAATTCTGTCGGGAGACAATATCAACGTTTATCATCAGGCCGGTAGTACCGTAAATGACCTTCAGCTATTTCCGGAATCCGAAGTCATCGAGCTGCTCGGCCGCCTTGACGAAAAACAATCACTACGCATTGGCGGTTTACACGGTTCAGCAACAAGCCTGTTCATTCATGCATTAGCCCGTCACAGGCCACTCGTCGTGATCCCTCGCGAAGAGAACAGGCAAAGGTACCAGCGGGAGCTGAGGAAGGTCGGCAGTGATATCGAGCTGATCGACGAGGACCACCCCTTCTATCTCGGAACCCGGGTAGTAGTAACCGACGCCGCAATGCTTACCAGGAATACGATCAAAGAAGATGCAGTCACTCTCACCATGCATCAAGAGATAAATGTCGAAGAATTCATCGCGGGCCTCGAAGGCACAGGATACTCGCGCGAAGACAATATCGAAGAGGAAAACGAATACGCCGTACG
>JBFEPB010000148.1:0-4795 GCA_041550295.1 bacterium
GTTCATGAGGCATATCCCGGTCATCATCTTCAGATCTCGGTCTCTAATAATCATCGCTCCTCCGTCCGTAAGAGCTATCATACGTATTTTCTTGTTGAAGGGTGGGCTCTTTATTGCGAAGAGTTGATGGCGCGAAGTGGTTATTATGAAGATACGGTCGGTGCCATGATCAATGCGCTTGAGGGTGTGAGATACCGCGCGGCGCGCGCCGTTGTGGACGTGAACTTGCAGACAGGCGTGTTCGGGTATGAAGATGCCTTGCGTTTCATGGTTGAGAATTTCGGCGGGATTGAGGTTTACTATTCACGGGAAGTGAAACGATATATCAGTAACCCAATACAGCCTTCAAGCTACCTGATCGGTAAGCTGCAAATACAGGACCTCCTGGCAGAGTACAGGGAGCGAAGTGGCGGAGATTTTGACCTGAAGGAGTTTCATGATAAACTCCTCAGCCACGGGTCGATACCGATCAAGCTTGCCAGAATGCTAATGCTTGAAGGACTATAGAAACCAGATCACAAACCTAAAACTTGCCTTGGATTGCTTTTTCTATTCAAGAATTCTTCTGTAGACCAACGATGCGGACGTAGATGGTTGACATGACTGGAGAAATGTATACCATAAACAACGAAGGAGGTTTGTATGATGGATGGGGTGACTGCTGAAAGAAATCGTATCGTTGTTCACTTCAAGGACGGACGTTTGCTGAAAGGATATACCCACGATTTTAATCCGGTGAAGGACACGTTCCATATAATCTCTGAGTTGGAGAAGGATAAAGGAAAAGTCTACGAGGTGTTCTGTCCGAACTTGAAGGCAATATTTTTTGTTAAGACCCTTGCGGGGAATGTCGATTACAAAGAGAAAAAGAGATTTGACGAAGTGGATACGTCCAATCTTCGGGGGATAAAGATAAAGATCGAGTTTAATGACGGCGAGGTGATGTGCGGGATCAGCCTCGGTTACAGTAAGACCCGCAAGGGATTTTTCATCATACCAGTAGATCCCAATAGCAATAACGAGCGGGTGTATGTTATTGCCAGCTCAGTGCGTACTGTCAAGCTTGGCAGCGCCGCACTAGGATAGTAGATTTACCGCAATATTTGATTTACTCGGAAGCGCGGGATATGGTGCTGGGCATAAGGTTATGCGTCGGCGCACCGTGCACCGTGATCGAGAATTCCGTGTGGGAACCGAAATATCTGCCCTACTGTTTTGGAGAACGCGACCGAGGTCATATGTCTCTGAGGTGCTTACCGGTAAAGGATTTGCAGAGGGACATGTCTTAGCTTATGCGCCGTTTCTATTGGCTATTGACAAGCTCTATGCGTAAAATATAATCCTGCCCAGAAAATTATCTTGTTTTCGTGGGGGGAAAATGTCTAATGGTCCACCAAGTGTTCACGGGTTTTTGCCCTTGGTTTGACTTGTTTGTGCAAAGAGACTCACCGGCGCACAATTGTCGGATAGATGAGTAGACTACTCTTACCGGGAGGTGCTATAGAATCGTAGAGTGCATACGGGAAGATGTTTTTGGTAGAGCTTCCCGTTCTCTCCTGCCCTGTGTAGGATAGGAGATATAAGCGTATAGTATAAAAACTCATAAAGGAGGATAGGATGTTTAGCCTAAGTAAGGCTATGGTTATAGCCATCCTTATCACAAGCGTCTTAATCGCGGGGCCGGTCGAGGAGGAAAAAGGCACGGATGAACTGCTTGCGAACATACCGATATACACAACCCAGTTCTACGAGCAATACATCGAGGCGCCGGCACCAGTCTGGGACACGAACCGGGTCTATGCGGGTTCAAGCTCAAACCTGACAAGGAAGGCTGCAATCGGTCAATACTTCAAGGGTGCGACAGACGATACGATACGTGTGGTAACTGTGCAGTCTGGCGGTACACGTAACCTGGTCATTGCCACCGATACTACGACTACCGGTTTTGGCAAGGAAAAATTCCGTATTGAAGAGCCGTACATGTTCTCTGGCGGGACGCCCCATCCGATTACGGTTGGTGATATCGACGGCGATGCATACACTGATATTGTCGCCGCAATGTCGGCCAGTCCTTACCGTGTAATATGGTTCGAGTGGAATGGTGCTGCTTGGGCACCGCAGGATTCTTTTGCGGTCAATGCGGCTGTTTACGATCTCACGATCGGCGATGCGAACAATAACGGTAATGCCAATGAATTGCTTGTTCCGATATACTCTTCAACCGGAGGCTATTGTGTAATGCACGCAGTCTGGACCGGAACCGCATGGGATACGACAAGGATAGTATTCAGCCAGCCCACTTACCCCCGTGGTGCTGTCATCGCTGACATAAGGCCAGACCTGGCCGGTAACGAGTTCTATGTTTGTGGGACTTCGGCCATTGGCATGGCTTACTGGAACGGCGCGTCCTGGGATACGGCAACGGTTGCGACCGGGCTTTCCTCGACCTTGTATGATATTACGGCAGGTGATGTCGATGGTAATCTCAGCGGCAATGAAATCGCAGCCGTGCACAGTTCGAGTAGTTACCAGATCTCAGTCTGGAACTGGGATGGAGCTGCGTGGCAGGGAAGGGCATGGCGGTGGTCGACGAGTTCGATTGGCACATACAGTAGTATCGATATCGGTGATATTCTCACGGATAATTCGGGGAATGAGTTGGTCGTTGCGGGATCAAGCACAACACAGAACCCGTGGGCATTCTGGATTGCGCCCAATGGTTCAGGATGGGCGGCCCCGTTGCCCAAACCGGTGGCTAGTCAGACCCAGTACGGCGTTGCAATCGGTAACGTAAACCGGTTCCGCACCATGAACGACGAATTCGTCCTTACTGGCTATGGCACGATCGTCGAAGTCGAGCAATATGACTTCGTAAATGATGTTGGTGCCTATTGGGCGAGCATATACAACCCTACTTCGATCTATAATCTGCAGGATACGATTTCGGTTGCGATTTTCAACTCAGGGTCGGCTACGCAATCGGGTTTCAGCGTCGGCTACGCTTTCCAGACAAATCCGGGAACCGGTAGTGTGACCTACACCGGTACCCTTGCTTCGGGCGCGATCGATTCGGTCAAGATACCGATAACCATGAATTTCCTCGGCTTGGATACGCTGTACGTCTTTACTAATCTGGCGGGTGATGCTAATAGTGCGAACGATACTACGGTCTTTCATATCGAAGTCTACGACGAAAGCACTAAAGTTGCTTCTGGTTTCAACGTGCTGAATTTTCCGCCACAAGGGTGGACGTCGACGGTGCTTGTCGGCACCTACGACTGGGATCGCTACACTGCACCATCCCTTCCTACAGCACCGGTGCTTGAGGGATACGCGGTTGCCGGATACAACAGTTACAGTGCATCGTCCGGTTCAATGGCACGGCTGCGGACTCATCAGTTCAATATCGGGCCGACTGCGAAGAAGATAATGCTACGTTTCTATATGTTCGGCGACGACGGTTATCTGAGTAACCCTGATTCAATATACGTTGAGTATTCGTTCGATGACGTGAATTACACTACTGTTGCCGGCTTTGGCCGTATAGATACCGCTGATTACTGGCGTGTATTCGATGTCGAGATCGGTGACTTTGCCGCGAACATGAACCTGTACGTTGGTTTTCTCGCGGTGAGTAAGTATGGTTACCGGATGTATATCGATTCGGTAAGGGTGTACGCAACGACGGCTACGGCGGCAATGACTGATGCAGGCGTTTTGTCGGTAACGCCGTTCAGCCCGCCAGTCATTGAAGGAGACAGCCTCGACGTGACGGTCACGCTCAAGAACTACGGCCTCAATGTATTGACAACGACGCCGGTGTTCTTCACGACGGGTGGTGCGGATACGACAACCGAGACATGGACTGGTTCGCTGATGATCGGAGAGACCGAGGACTTCGCGTTCACGACGAAATTCGTTCCTCCCGACACCGGCTATCAGACACTGTATTGCGGCACGGCGCTGCCTGGTGACCAGAACTCTACGAACGACACTGCGAGCACCTCTTTTACTGTCTGTCCTTATTCGCACACTCCTCCCTACACCAAGGACTTCAACGAAGATTGGTCCAACTCGACTAACCCTCCATTCTGCGGCTGGGAGATCGTTGATGGCGGTTCGCAGACACCACCTGTCGTCGACAACAACGACTGGCACAAGTACTACTATTCGACCCAGGGCAGAGATTTAGCACGTGTCTACTACTATTCTGCAGGTTATGAAACACATGACGATTGGCTGATTTCACCGAGGCTTGATTGTTCCCAAGAGGGTGATTATGAACTCTCTTACTGGCATTACTACAATGATACAGATGCTACGCCTGACTCAGGGCGAGTGCTTGTGACGACGGATGGTGCACACTGGCTGATGGTTGCCATGTACTCAGGTGCTGATGACTCAGGTTACAAGTATCACGACATCAGTGCAATTGTGTCCGGGCAACCCGATGTGAAGATCGCCTTCCATTACTCTGCATACAGTGAATACTACTGGTATATCGATGACTTTATGCTCAACTTCCTTGCGGATACTACTGGCCCGGATATAACGTTCGCTTCGCTGCAGGGTAATACATACGGCCCTGGTCCCTATGGCGTCAGTGCGGTTATCACCGATGCGTCCGGTATTATGGCCGACTCGTTGTACTACGTAGTCGACGATTCGGTGACAGCGGTCGGGCACGTGAGTGTAGCAGGAGATACCTTTGCGTATCAGATGCCGACCCAAACACCGGGCACGGTGGTCGAGTACTATGTGAGCGCGGTCGATAGTATGGCAAATGTCTCGACGA
>JBFEPB010000149.1:0-4781 GCA_041550295.1 bacterium
ACAATACACTATCTGCCGTTGGTTAGTCACCGAATCGATCCGCAGGAGCATGGTAGACTCAAGGGGATAATCGGGTTTGCGATCCTGCTGTTCCCGGTGCTGATATTTCGTAATCTGTTTCTCATATTCTTGAGCTATGCACTGCTGCTTCTCTTTACTCTCACCAAGCGAGAACGTAACTGGCTGAGAGGTATTCTTGCCGTTATGATCTTCCTTTTCGTTTTCTCACTACCCTTGCACGGCCTGATCAGATTTCTGACCAGGGCTTCGAAGAACTACGAACTATATGAGATGGTGCATTACGACAGTGGCATAACAGTGGATGCTGATAGTCAACAGGAAAGAATCTTTCAGGCATATGCACTAAAACAGAGGGGGGATTTTGAAAGGGCAATGTCAATGTATGAGGAGATGTACTACACGGGTCGTCGGGAGATCGCGGTTGTGAATAATCTCGCTAACATATATTTCGTATATGGTGAAGTTGCCCGCGCCGAGACTCTATATAATTATGCGATGCGGGCCGAAGAGAGTGCTCTGCCTTTCTTCAATATGGGACTACTGAAATTGAGAGGGCTTGAGTACAGCGAGTCATCAATGTACATGGCCGAAGCCCGGCGTCGGGGTTTTTCCTCCTCGTCCAGTGAACCGATAGACATAATACCCTCTACCGGCGAATTTTATAGTATTCTGCTTTCTGAAAAACTGGATTTTTTCGGTACGATGAATCCGCTTTTCTTTTTCTCTTTCGTGGGTATCTTTCTCCTCTCGTTTCTCCCTTATAGATTCCAAACACCTTTCTACTGCAAGACCTGCGGTCGAGCCATATGCAGGAAGTGTCAAGAGGAGAACGAGGATGAAGTAATATGCAAGCAGTGTTTCACTAGATTGAAGACTACGGAAAATGTGGAAGTGGAGCAACTGCTCAAACACTCGGTCGGCAGAGGGCGGCGACGCATGCGAACGACGATCGCACATTTGATTAACATCATCGTTCCGGGCAGCGGTTTGATCTACTTCAACAAACATTTCTCTGGACTCCTAGTCGTGTGCGCGGTGATGTTTGTCTATACGCCGCTTTTGGTCCCGCATTTATTCGTCAAGCCGGCCGGCTGGATAAGTCTTTCGTTGTTTCCCCTCTTCGCGTTTATTGCAGTGGTGGTTGCATTGTTTGCGTATGTATACTCTTTCCTTTCAATGAGAGGATCGCATGGCGATTGAGGGTGATCTAAGAAGCCTAAATATCACCAGTGTCTTGCAGTTGATATCGCGCGAGCGTCTGACCGGTGTGCTCAAGATCAAGAAATATCCGGAGGTGGCCGATGTTGGCTTTGTTGAGGGGGATGTTGCCGGAGCATTCTTTGAGGTGGGCGAGCGTGCCGAGCGACTGGAAGCATATCTCGTCAAGTCAGGGATGATCGGCAAGAATCTTTTTGAGATGATCGAGGACATCCACCGCGAAACGAAAAGACCGGTGATAAACATCATTATCGAAGACAAATACCTGACCATCGAGGAGATCGAACAGACCATCAAGTTCAAGATTCAGGAAGTGATGGATGAATTATTTACCTGGCAGGAAGGGGAGTTCAAGTTTGAGGAGGGCGTGCTTATTTATCCCAAGAGTCTTATTAAGATTCGGATGCATACCGAAGGATTGATATTGGAATCGGCAAGACGTCTCGATGAGTGGCCAAGAATATCAAAGGCGATCTCGTCGGGTGACATTGTTTTCAAAAGGGTCGACCGGCCAGAGCTGAAGCTGCAGTTGAAAGAAGACGAGGCGCGCGTGTTGTCATTGATCGATGAGAGACGCAGCGTCGACGACCTTTTAGACATTTCCGGGCTCGGTAAATTCCACACTTATGCTTGTCTGTATCATCTGCAATCGACCGGGCAGATAGAGGTCGGATATGCAAAACCTCGGGCCAAGAAGGAACAGAAAAAGAAGATCAACATATCCATAAAATCCCTTGCCACGCCGGTCGCCATTGCTGTTACGGCGGGCATTCTTTTGATCGAATTTGTCGCGGGCAGTTTCATCGCGAACAGCCGTTTGATTTCCTTTGAATGGTGCTGCAAGGAAGAATACTCGGACAATACTACATCAGAATACCGCAAGATTTTTTTCTGCAAACACAAACGCCTGCCTTCTGCGCAGGAGCTTGAAGATTTGTTCTGAACCGGAAAGCCAGACTCTTTATATGTTAGGGGTTTGGCTTTTGGTTCAGTTTGTTGATGTCATAGGTGAACTGACTGATTGTGTATAACTGCATGAGTTCCTCATATGAGAAGGCGGCTTTGCACTTAGGGCACATGTAGTATTCCTCGTCGGTGATTATCAGATTGATATAATTCGAGGTGAATAGACACACCGGGCATAATACATTGTCGATTTTCGCCATGGTCAATTATATACAGATAGCGGGGACTGTCAATTACTTTGCCTTGAAGGCACGCAGCGTACCGTTCTTGATATAGCACCATGACATTGCTTTTGTGTTATTGGTGCAGAGGATGCCGCTATGCTTATCGATACCGATCACTCCGCACTGGCATCCCGAATTTGTTGCGTGCGTGATTATCATCTTACCAACCCGAACCGCCGGCAACCTTGACATCAGGTCCACGGCGCGGAAGGCAAGGAGCTGCCGCATTATTTCTTCACCATGGCCGGTCGTGCTCACGCCTCCATTACGGTCAGCATAGGTGCCTGCACCGATGACCGGTGTATCGCCGACGCGACCGGGTAGACGGAGATTTATTCCACCGCTCGACGTGGCCACAGAAATCAGTCCATTTATGTCGATCGCGACCACACCGATCGTCCCAAATTGCTGGCTGAAATCCTTGATCTTTTTGAAATAGGTGCTCTCGCATTTCCTCTTCTTTCTCTCCCAGATGATTTCCTTTTCCCTTGTTTTCGGATTATGATAGGGTAAACCCATGAGGCGCGCGAATCTTATTGCATTGTCACCGCACAACAAAAGGTGGTCGGTTTTCTCCATCACCAGACGGGCGACACGTATTGGATTTTTCACATCTCTTATCACCCCAACCGCGCCGAACTTCATATCGCTCGTCATGATCGATGCATCCATTTCAACGTCGCCGGACAGGTTCAAGTAGGACCCTGTGCCGGCGTTGAAGATGCTTGTGTTCTCTAGTATGATTGCCGCCTTCTCTACCGCGTTAAGACTCGATCCCCCCTGGACAAGGATTTCATAACCATCCTGCACGGCTCTCTTTAATCCGGTAAGGCGCCGTCGGGCATAGTTGATGCCGCCTGCACCGCCGTGCGCAATGATGGCGATTCTCGACTTCATCTCTGCCTTGCGATTTTTCCCAGTTTCTTGAAACCAGCATCCTTTACCAGAACAAAGTATATGCCGGCTGCGACATCGCGGTTATCTTCGTCCTTACCGTCCCAGTAAATCTTGTTATCGACGATGAGCTCGGGACCGAAGGTCTTGAGCAGAACGCCCCGGAGCGAAAATATCTGGACCGTCGGATTCAGGGTATCGGGGTAATCGAGTGCGATATAACATGATGACTGGAAGGGATTGGGAATTGAGTACGGTGCGGCGTGCTGCTCTAACTCCAGTACCGCGATGTTACTCAGGTTGCTCGTATTCCCGTAACGATCCTCGGCCTGTACAGTGTAAGAATGGGCGCCGTGTGTGGCGTTGAAAAAATCGAGAAACGTCTCGGAAAGACCATCCCCCGCAACACGAGAGTCTGTTAATTCATGAATGTTTATGTCATCGATGTAGCAACCGCCTAGGTTGTTTGTGGTGTTCGTGGTGTAGGAGATAATCAGGCGATGATCGCCTGGCGGTAGTAATGCCGTTCTTTTGATCCAGCCGTTTGAATAGCCGTAATGCACGTCCACGAAAGGCCCGTAGCGGAGCAGCAGGGAATCAATCATGTCCTCGGTATTGTAATGGAGATAGATCTGCAGCAGTCCCAGCCGCTCGATCCTTATGTTGCTCTTTGTTTCAATATAATTATTGAGATTTCCTCCGTTGCCGGAGAAAAAGGAATGCGTCCCACTGTTATAGTTTGATGAGGATAATGTAAAGCCGGCAAGGTTCCATAGCAATGAATCCTCACATGGATCATTGAATACCGGCATCATTTCAGAGAACTCCACGGCGCTGTACTCTACAGTTGATAGGTCATAGGATGTTGTCCAGCTGAGACGGAATGTATTGTCATTCCCGGGTGATGTTGTACTGAGTACGGGATCGGTGGGCCTGATGTCGTCACTGCCGTAGAACCAGTTAAGGAATCTAAGCCAGTTGGATCCGGTCCACGTGAGGTTGGTGTAGTCTTCGACCTGCTGCTTGAATTGCCGGTAGAGATCGGGGAACCATACGGTCAGGCCCGTGGTCTGCTCGAAAGATTCCCCCCAGTACGCGGTGTATATAATCGTACGGGCATAAGAAGCCACGGCCCGGTCGATTTCAGAATAAGCATAGAGATTATCCAGCCGCGAAACAAAATCCCCGAGGTCAACGAAATCATCGCTCGTATCGGGGATGCATCCGAAGACCGGGATCGTTTGAACGGTGTGCCGCAAAGTGCGCAATGCCTGATCCGGTGAGCCTGACATCAACAGGTTCACAAGGCCGAGAAGGTCATCGCGCAGATCGTTAAGCCTCAAGAGGCTGAGCGATGAGATGGCAATGGGCTGGATACCTTGATAATTATTCACCGTGCTTTGTGCGATGCGCCGGGAGAGCTCGGTGGAGCTGATGCCCGGGTCGGCGTGTATGGCG
>JBFEPB010000150.1:0-4775 GCA_041550295.1 bacterium
GCTTTTGGTTGGTCCTTTATAGGAGGTGGGCCGATGCCTCCTCCTTCAGATACACTCAGACCCGGATATGACAGGTATATTATGCTCTGTGGAGGATCGATAATGATAGCGGCATCGGTGCTCCCTCAGGTTGGTGGTCGCTGGATCGTGTACCCTTCGGAATATTCACCCCCGATCAAGGGCAATATTTATCGGTTTACGCCAACTGGCATTGGTGAGCACAGAGACCAACTTGTCAAGGTTAGTTTTCAGGTATATCCTGTACCTTCTACGGAAAATCTTATTTTATCGTACAACCTACCTACAAGGCAGGTGATGAATCTCACGATCTATGACATACTGGGGAGGCAGGTGAAGAAGTTGAAACAGGGTCTGGATGATGCTGGCGAACATAAGATAATCTGGAACGGTCTGGATGATAGGAACCGTAAGGTACCGGCCGGTGTTTATTTCTGCCGTCTGGCAACGGAGAACTTCAGGGAGACAAAGAAGTTCATTATGCTGAAGTAGTCATCCACGCCTTGTCGACAGCACGGTGTTTTGTGTGAGCAGGGTTGATTTTCGCATCTAATTCCCTAGAATCTGATGATGCAGCGCATAAACTGGCTGGTCTTTGTATCGGGGTTTGCCGCCGTGTTGGCGCAGACCCTTATCGTACGCGAGGCGCTCGCCCTTTTCAGCGGCAACGAATTAGTGTCCGGGATCCTGCTATGCTTCTGGCTGGTCTGGGGCGGTATCGGCAGCATCGTCTTCACGAGCATACGATGGAGGAAGGATCCTCAGCGGCTATACACGACACTATTGTTCTTTCTCTGCCTTTGCCAGATCCTGTCATTAATTTTTATCAGGGTTGCACCGTGGATCTTTAATATGCCTTTAGGCGAGGTCATTGATCTCGGTACGACGGCAATCCTATCGGCCCTCACGCTTGCGCCGGTCTGCGTGATCATCGGCATGCTTTTTCCGGCCGCGGCAAGGATCCTTGAGCCAGAAAGGGTGTATCTACTGGAAGGGTTGGGTGCTTTTACCGGAGGTCTTCTCTCTTCCTTCGTGTTCCTACTGATCTTACCGCCTTTTGGCATCATGCTGGTATCGATCATTCTTGTCCTACTCTCGGCATTGCTCATTGTGGAAAGAAGGAAACTTTTGTGGTTGCCCCTGCTGCTTATTGCCTTATTCCCGGCGATCAAACCAGTCGAAATGTGTTTCCGTAAATTACAGATGCGCAGCCAGGATCTGGTAGATGTGCAGGAATCAAGGTATGGGGTGATCGCCGTTACCGAATCAAATGGCCAATACAATTTCTATACAAATGGCCTTTATGATTTTTCGCACCCTGACCCGTATTCCAGTGAGGAGGCAGTTCACTACGCGCTCTTGCTGCACCCGGAACCGAAGAATGTCTTGCTCGTCGGAGGAGGCATTGGTGGCTGTATTGCCGAGATCTTAAAACATCCAAGTGTGCAGAATATCAATTATGTTGAGCTGGATCCAATGCTCTTTGCAATTGGGCAGCAACTTCTTGGTCAGCGCCTGGGGCGTAACGAAAAACTCACCATTGTTTTCGGGGATGCGAGGTACTATATGAAGCATGCCGATGCCGAGTACGACGTGATCATTGTCAATTTGCCCGATCCAGTGAACGCCCAGGTCAATCGATTCTATACGAAGGAATTCTTTAACGAAGCAAGAAGGAGATTGAGACCCGGCGGATTGTTGTCGCTACGGATAACATCACCGCCGGATATTATCAGCCCGCTGTACGGCCAGTTGCTTAGCACGGTGCGCATGACATTGATGTCATCGTTGGACAGCACCGTTGTGCTTCCTGCTGGGAAAACAACATTCATAGCCACGGACGATGGCGTGAGTATTGTCGGGTTAGCGGATACATTGCGTGCGCGTATCATCGCAAGGGATCTGGACCTGACCTATGTGAATTATTACTATTTCAGGTATGACCTGACAACCGAGAAAATAGAATACCTGAACGACCGGATCAATGCCTCAAAGGGTTATGTGAACCGCGACCTGAAACCGGTGTGCTACTATTTCACGTCCATTCTCTGGGGCGGTATCGTATCCGAAAGAATGCGGGATATGTTTTTGCAACTGTTTTCGATGCCGCCGATACTATTCTTTCTGCCTCTGATATTTGTTTTCTTCTTCTTCCGGCGCAGGGCTATCATATATCTTTCCGTACTCGCCGTTGGCGCGAGTGAGATTTCGGCCGAGGTCATTCTGATCGTGCTCTTCCAGGTATTCTATGGTTATGTATATGGGTGGCTTGGTGCCATTATCGCATGCTATATGTTAGGTCTGGCGATCGGTGCATTGGTGTACATAAGGTCTCGTTTTCTAAGGAAAACTCCTATCAATAATCTAGCCAGGGTTGAGATCGCACTGAGCATTTATTTCTTAACAATGATCGCTGTCGCATTTTTGCAGCCGCTGTTTGTGAACGTGCTGATCGCCTTCCTGGTGTTCTTCGGTGGTCTCCTGGGTGGGATACATTTTCAACTCAGTGTTGCCGTGCTCAAGAGACAACGGGCAGGTTTTGTCTACGGTGTCGATCTCTTGGGGTCAAGCGCTGGGGTATTGATCACTGCAATGATCTTGATCCCCATTCTGGGCATTATTCAGACGCTGTTCTTATTAGGGGCAATGAATCTACTGATCGGCATCGGTCTGGCAACGGTTCGGTCGAGATGAAAACCTCTGATACTGTTTATCTCTATTTAGTGCGTGAGTCTTTTTAACGCTTCTTTGTATCGGTCAACCGTTTTTTCTACGATATCAAGTGGCAGCTCGGGGGGCTCTGAATTCCTGTTCCAGTCAGTACTGAGTAGATAGTCACGTACGAACTGCTTGTCAAAGGCAATCAACGAACGTTCTTTGTCATACAGTTCTTTGTCCCAGAAGCGGCTTGAGTCAGGCGTGAGTATTTCGTCGATCAAGATTATCTTGTCGCCTAATCTGCCGAATTCAAACTTTGTATCGGCGATCACGATGCTCCGTTCCAGTGCGTAATCATGGGCAAAGTTGTAGAGTTCGATGGTTTTGTTTCTTATATATTCCGCGTCTCTGGGTGGAATGACTTTTTTCATCTCCTCGAAACTGATGTTCTGATCGTGCCCGGAGAATGATTTTGTGGCCGGGGTGAAGAGTGGGGTTTGGAATTTGTCGCCCTTTTTCAGGTTGCTGCAGGCTATGCCACCGACAATGCCGGTCTTCTCGTATTCGTTCCATGCCGACCCGGCAATGTAACCGCGCGCCACGCATTCGACCTCGATCAATTCGGCTTTCTTGACGAGCATTGAACGGCCGGTGAGAACGTCTGTATATGCCTGCACAGATGGAGGATATGCATTTACATCATCGGTAAGGAAATGGTTTTCGACAATATGGTTCGTTGCCTGGAACCATAATATAGACAATTGAGTGAGGATCTCTCCCTTCTTGGGGATCAGCGTGGGCAATATGTAATCGAACGCAGAAATGCGGTCGGTCGCGCATATCAGCAGCTGATCGCCCAAGTCAAAGACCTCGCGGACCTTTCCGGATCTCAGCTTTTTGAGTCCTGGTATGTCGATGGATCCAACTGCTTGCTCCATGGTGTATTCTATATATGAGAGATTGATTGTCAAGCATCCGGTGTCTTGACACGCCCTGGCCTTTGTCCATAATCATTCGTGGAGGGTGTTTTTCAATGTGATTCAATGATGTAGGTGTGAGGAGGGAATGTTTATGAAGCCGTGTCTGTCATGCAGGATTATTGTGTGTGGAATTTGTTTTTTCGGCAGTGCTGGTGCGGTGATGCTCTACGTACATCCGGATTCTACTCTGAATTCGATCCAGGTAGCTCTTGATTCATGCTCGACCGGTGATACGGTGCTAGTTGGTCCGGGAGTGTACAATGAAAATATCGTCTGGCCGTACGTTGTTGGGATAAATCTGTTGAGTGAATACGGCCCCGACACCACAATCATTGACGGCAATCAGGAAAGCGGTGTTATACACTTGTCATTGATGCCGGTTGATTCCACGACGTCGATCCGGGGTTTCACAATAAGAAACGGCGATGCATGGCATGGCGGAGGCATATACTCGGTGGGAGGCAGGCCGAGGATCACCGACAATATAATTGCCAATAACATTTCACAGTGGCAATCGCCCAAAAATGTTCCGTTGATCGAGAATGAACGCGCGTCCGGCAGGTCATCAGCTGGCCCGCCGCCGCGCGGCGGGGGTATTTACACTGAATGGTCGTCGGCGGTCATAGTCAATAATGTGATAAATGGCAATATCTCTTATGAAGGAGGTGGTGTTGCTTGTTTCTGTGACGCAGCCAATATCGCGCCGCTGGTCATGAATAATACGATCACCGAGAACACGGCGCATGCCGGTGGCGGTGTTTACATTGATTGTCCGTTCACCATGACCATTGTCAGGGATAATGTGATTTCCGGTAACACAGCGGATTATGGAGGCGGTCTTGGTTGTTATTATGTGATCAACCCGTTGCTGAAAATCGTAGATAATACTATAACCGGGAATTCTGCAGATTCTGCAGGCGGTGGTATCTGGTGCTATCTAGCTTCAAGACCGATCATCGACAGCAACACCGTGTCAGGTAATATAGGAGATGGAATATACATAGGCTACAACTCTTCGCCACTGGTTACCTGCAACAACATTGTTGATAACGTAGGTTTTGCGCTGCAGAACGATGATCCGGATGAACTCGTTATGGCCGAGAATAATTGGTGGGGAGA
>JBFEPB010000151.1:0-4743 GCA_041550295.1 bacterium
TCGACACCTGTTATCACGCTGTTAAGTGTATGCTTCTTTGAAACGATATTGTCGAATTTCCTGACAATACCCTTGTGGTTCACTCCCCTGGTTTGTTTCATGCTCAATGATATTCATTCATACGGTCGTGTCAAGGATGTCTGAAAAACGGAAAGACGGAGAAGGATGTGAAGATGAGATCCCCTCATCCCTATGGGATTTCGGGACACTGAATTCTGTGGACAAATCAGAGATTTGTACAGAATTCGTGACGGAGAAAGGGAGACACGGAGAAGGACGAGAAGCTCAGAAGTTGAGAAGCTGAGAAACGGAACGTTATTAACGATCGTAACGTCTTTTTGTATCCAGTATCTAGTATCGAGCATCGAGTTTCAAGGATCTATCGTTATTAACGATTGTAACGAACGTAACGTCCTTATCGTCTCTGAGTAATCCCGTCCCCAGTTGACAAAATGGCTCGCTTCTGTATAATTGAGCGATGATCGAGAAAATAAGCGTGAGCACTAAGAAACGGGAACAGATGGTCGACATAACTTCTCAAATCCAGAAAATCATCGCACGGTCAAAGGCTGAGGATGGTGTGGTTCACGTATTTTGCCCCCATACCACGGCTGCAGTAACGGTAAACGAAAACTACGACGCATCAGTACAGCACGACATCAGCAGCACGTTGAGCACACTAATACCGCATCATTTGAATTACACTCACGCTGAGGGTAATTCCGATGCACACATAAAGGCCGCGCTCATGGGATCATCCAGGACTTTGTTCATCGAGGGAGGCAAGATTAGTTTTGGATCCTGGCAGGGAGTCTTTCTCTGTGAATTCGACGGTCCCAGAACCAGAGAGATCTGGATTAAGATTATCCAAACTTAAGATTCAACTGATGAAAGCAGAATCAGATAGATCAGGCAAAACGGTGCGCGGTTTCAGCCGGTTCATTCATAGATCTGAATCCGCCCAATTCCGATTGAATCAGATTTTAGCATAAAAATATAAGGAGGCAAGATGCATAAGAAGTTATTTATCCCCGGACCGACCGAGGTAAGAAAAGATATCCTTGAGTCCCAGGCGCAGCCCATGATCGGCCATCGAATGAAGGCCTTCACTGAGCTTTATACTGGAATAATCAGCAAATTGAAGGATTTGCTCGAAACAAAGAATTTCGTCACCGTACTCACAGCCTCTGGAACCGCGTTAATGGAAGCCGCGATCCGTAATTGCGTGAACAAGGATGTGCTATGCTGCACATACGGTGCTTTCAGCGAGCGATGGTTCAAAATCGCCAAAGCGTGTGACAAGAATGCAGAAGCGATAGCGCTGGACTGGGGTAAAGTAGTAAAACCAGAGATGATCGAGGAAAAATTGAAGGCAAAGAAATATGAAGCCGTTACGGTCGTTCAAAATGAGACATCAACAGGCGTGAGGGCTCCGATCGAGGAGATCGCCAAAATGATGAAAAATTATCCGGATGTGCTACTGCTTGTGGACACCGTGAGTTCACTCATGGGCGACAAGATAGAAATTGAGAAACTGGGTATAGACTTCTGTTTTAGTTCTTCCCAGAAATGCTTTGCTCTACCGCCTGGGCTCGCGGTCGGGATTGTAAGCGAACCGGCATTGAAAAAAGCAGAAACCGTAAGTGGTAAAGGGCACTATCTTAATATTCTCGACCTTAAGGATTATTTCGACAAAAAAGGTCAAACCCCCACGACGCCGGCGATAAGTCTGATGTGGGCAATGGACAAGCAACTTGACAAGGTAAAGGCCGAGGGTATGGAAAACAGGTACAAACGCCACGTGCAAATGGCAAACCATGTGCAGGACTGGGCAAAGAAACATTTCAGCCTTTATGCTGAACCCGGCTATGAATCGGTCACCGTAACCTGCATAAATAACACGAAAGGTATCAGCGTTGCCGATCTGAACGGCGAACTCGGGAAAAGAGGGTTTGCCATTTCCAATGGCTACGGGAAAATAAAGGAACAAACCTTCAGGATTGCGCACATGGGTGACATCACAATTGATGAGGTCAAGGAACTGATTAAGAATATTGAAGAAATACTGAAATTGTAGAGCAAATAGAGATAGATGAAACCAATTGACCAAATCATTGGAGGTCTAAAAATCCATCAATGCCTTTAGACGATTAGGCATTTGAGACTCTATTCTTTGAAGGAGGAATCATGAAAGTGTTAGTTTCCGACCCAATTGCAAAAGAAGCTATTGATATTTTGAACAAGGCAGGCATAGAAGCCGTTGAACAAACCGGCCTTTCGCCGGATGACTTAATAAAAGCGATTCCTGAATATGACGGCATTATCGTACGCAGTGCAACAAAGGTCACCAAGGATGTGATAGAAGCCGGCAAGAAACTTAAGGTCATTGGCCGGGCCGGTGTTGGGCTTGATAACGTGGACCGTGCCGCAGCGAAAGAAAAAAACATAAAGGTCGTTAACACACCAGCGGCGACGTCGATATCGGTCGCCGAACTGGCTCTCGGCATGATGTTCAGTGCAGCCAGAAGAATACCCCAGGCAACTGCCTCAACCAAAGCTGGGAAATGGGAGAAGAAGAAATTCAAAGGTTTTGAACTATTCGGAAAAACACTTGGCATCATTGGTGTAGGACGCATCGGCACCGAATTGGCGAAAAGAGCCAAAGCAATGGGCATGAAGGTGCTTGCCTATGACCCCTATATCAAGACGCACGAACTTGCACAGATCTCAGATCTGGACACGCTGTTCAAAGAATCAGACTACATATCACTGCACATTCCGAAAACCGATGAAACGACACATATACTCAACAAGGCGGCTTTTGACAAGATGAAAGAAGGCGTTGTGATTGTGAATTGCGCGCGCGGCGGCGTGGTAGACGAAGATGCACTGTACGATGCAATAGCGAGCGGCAAAGTCAGAATTGCAGCAATGGACGTCTACGAAGTCGAACCGGCAAAGGAACATAAATTGTTCAACCTGGAACAGTCAATTTTAACACCCCATATCGGTGCACAGACGGCGGAAGGACAGTTGCGCGCCGGGGTTCAGATCGCTGAACTGGTCAGAGATGCTCTGAAAGCCGAATAGTACTGACCATCCCGCTTTCTGGCGCCATACGTTTCTGCCCGCGCTGAACGGACAGGAAATTACAAGGAGAACATATGCCTGAAATCAAACCATTCAGAGGAATCAGATATAATACAGAGAAGATAGAAAACCTCTCGGAAGTCGTGACGCAACCTTATGATCAGATCACGGATCAGATGGAACGAGCCTACAAGGATAAGAGTCCGTACAGTTTCGTGCGCCTGGTGTTGACCAAGTATGCTGACGGCCATGACCGGCAGAAAGAGTACGCCGACGCCAAACGGTTCTATGAAGATTGGTTCAAGAACGAAATATTCGTGAAGGACAAGAAAGAAGCAATCTATCCCTACTGGCAGGAATTCGCAATCGGTGAACAAAAATATACAAGAAAAGGGTTCATGTGCCTGGTACGCCTCGAAGAACTTGGCAAGGGTAATATTCTGCCCCATGAGAAAACGCTATCTAAACCCAAAGCCGACCGTCTGAATCTACTGAGGATCACCCAAAAGGACTTTGAACCAGTCTTTCTGCTATACACTGATACAAAGGATACGATCAACAAAACCCTCGAAAAATACTGCAAACACGAACCGATGCTTGAAGTCAAAGACGAAAAAGGCGTGACTCACAAGGTATGGGTAGCCGACAAGCCGGCGCTTATAAATGATGTAGCCAGTGCGCTCAAGGAATCGATATTTGTCATTGCTGACGGCCACCACCGCTATGAAACTGCCTTCAACTACCACAATGAACTAGAAGGCGTAACACCAGAGCATCCGGCAAACTTCAAACTCATCACGCTTGTGAATATCGAAGACCCGGGCCTTGTCATTCTTCCAACTCACCGTTTGATAAGAAATCTCGAAGCCTTTAACTTAGAGGAATTCCTGAAAAGAACAAATGAATACTTTGATATCAAGAAAACAGACCGGAACAATATCGTCAAGGATCTGAACACAGGCGACCTCGGCACATTCGGTTTTTACAGCTCGATCACCGCATATATTCTGAAATTAAAATCACCCGATGCGATGAAGGAGTTCATGCCGGACCGCAGCGATGAATACCGCAATTTGGACGTCGCAATACTGCACACACTACTGATCGAAAAGGTTCTAGGCATCGAACCCGAGAAGATCGAAGATCACGTTAAATACGAGCGAGGCGCCGAAGAGACAATGAGAAAGGTCGACTCAGGAGCTTACCAACTTGCGCTGTTGATGAATCCGACGCGGTCCGAGCAGGTAAAGGATGTTGCGCAGAAAAGGGAACGCATGCCTCAGAAATCCACCGACTTCTATCCAAAGCTCGTATCTGGTCTCGTCTTCTACGATCTAACACCCTAAGCAGCGACGATAACAATTGATCGTGATAGGGGCGGCATGGCCGCCCCTATCTGTTGGTACACCTTTTCAGGGAGCTAGAAACAACCAGCCAATAACAATACTCTTGACATCTGATGTCTGATGAATAGTATATCATAATAATAAGTATATCGTGAAAGGGGGTGATAGCGGCGAAAAATTTCATGCATGCATAATATTTGCCGACAATAAGGAGGTAAAATGCGGAAGATGTTAATGTTAAGTACACTATTTGTGCTCGTTACTGTGCTGAGCGCAGCAGATACTCAGCTCGACCCCAACAGCATCA
>JBFEPB010000152.1:0-4725 GCA_041550295.1 bacterium
GCGGATCTTAATCTACGAGTATTACTTTCCTTGAAATACTGAAGTTTCCCTCCTGCAGAACAACAAAATATATGCCAGCAGATACTCTTTTTCCCGAAAAATCATGACGGTTCCACCTCACCGATGACGGATGGCCACTGACAGATAATTGATCCGTTAGATCTTCGACGACACGTCCTGTTACATCAAAGACTTTCAACATCACATGCCTGCTATCCGCAATCTGATATCTGATATCAAGCTGTTCTGATGATGGATTCGGTGATACATCAAGGATATTGAGCGAAGCGGTTGTGATATTGAGTTCGGACACGCCGGTGAACGTGTCTGGAGGGCTGGTGGTGAATTTTATCGCACGGCCGTCAGTCAGCACCGCTGCCGCTGAAGGGTAGACATTAGTGTAGGTATATTCGATGCCGGTTGTGTGGTCGTAATCCTCAATGCCGACTGTGGCATAGTAGTGCCAGCCATCATCGTTCGTGATATCGAAGTACTGGAAGATGATTTCCCCATCGCCGGTATGCGTAGCATGGTACTGCGGGTCGTTTAGGATCACTTCGAATGTCTGGAGTTCGGAAGGTACTGGGTTCGTGGGGTCATGAATGTGTTGGATCCGGGAATATTCAACAATAAACCGGTGGTTTGTCGCATCGTGCCAGTAACACACGTTGCCGCTCGAATCGGTTGCGGTCGGGTCAAGGTCATCCCAGAACGGCGCAATGAGTAGTGGTGGACCGCCGGCTGCTGGTATGTGCCAGTTGTACATATCCACGACGGTCGTAGAATCCATCGCTATGTAGCCGTCTGAGCAAATAGAAACCCGATCATACCAGTTGCCGTAGTATTTGAAATTGAAAGGCAGGGCTATCGTTTTTATCTCGTCGGCTGCCAGGTTGAGCGAATCACCCGGGCCTCCGTATGCCGGGTCGATCTCTATCCAGTCGTAGATAGGAGCTTCGAGATAACCCGTATCTGTGTTGTCATAGGCAAAATAGCCATAACCGTCAGGTCCGAGGGGTTCGGTGGAGTCGACAATACCCACCGTCAACCGCAATCCTGTGGTATCCACAAAACCATTGCTGCCTGTCGTTATCAAGGCTAAGCGCACAGACGTTCCAGGAGTGAGCGACGGGTTTGCTGCCAATCGGAAATAGTTTGAGGCATTTGTGGCGGAATCGGCTACCGGGATATTCCCGAAGAAACCGATTGAATCGGCCACGAGCAAGCCGCTGTTTGCTGACCTGAGTATACCGTTCACGTTGTTTGCTTCGAGCCCGCCATTGTTATGTATGCACAGCACGAAGTCACGCGTTTCACCTGGTTCGAGTATGCCATTCCCATCCAGCACCAGATTCCACTTATAGATGAGATTGGGTGCTTTTGCCGTGATCCATATACTCCCGGTCCAGTTGCCTTGCGCCGTCGTCACGTTGAGGTTGAATTTCAGGATGTGGTCGTTGCGTACATCCTCCGAGACATCAAACACAAAGGGTGAGGCAGTAGCGGTAGCGCCAGGATTGATATCGGCGTATGACTTGATCGAATCGGTAAGTACCACGTGTGGGTCAGCAGTGGTCAGTCTTGCCGTAACACTTGTCGCCGTCGTTGAAGTGCCGTAGTTCTTCAGTGTCACCTCGAGTTCTATTGTCTCTCCCGGATTCACCAAACCGTTGTTGTTACCACCGATATCACTGATAGTGTGGGAATAGTATCCAACATAGACAGACGCACTACTGACCATGCTGTACCCGGCATACGGTTTGAAGTTGTGTTTTGTGACAGTGATGAACATTGTGTCTGACAATGATGTCGAGAAATTGAAGTCTGCATTGCCATATGCATCCGTGAATTCGACTTCCCTGACCTCATTTTCCTTATACAAACTCACCATTGCTCCCTCAACTGGGCTGGATCCGGTGTCATTTACATGAACCGAGAACGAGTTAGAACCCGTGGGAACAGTTGATGCATGGGTCACGATGAATGAATCAGGTATCCCGGTCCAGACCTCAAGCGAAGGATCGCCGAGCAGATTGTAGGCGTGGAAATAGAATGAGCTGCCCGAAATGATGGAAGTATCACCCGGGAAGTTCAAAAACACCTCCATCTTGCCGCGATAGGTTGCCGCGCCGATGCCGTATATGTCTTCGTTCAACAACGCCCAGTATGTACCATAGTCCAGGCAATTATTCCAGCGGCTGTGGCTCTGGGCCGAGGATGCGCCAAAAAATGCCACGGCACCCTTTGGCTCGACCGGATTACCAGCCCTCAACCATATCTCCCCGAAACACGTCGTTGTACCACCAAAATTGCCGGTCAGACAAACGATGCTTGTAACGACCGGTAATCTCCAGCTGTTACTCAGCGCATAGACGTCAGCGTTGTAGAACGTCGGATAGGGCCAGCCGCCGATACTTGCCTGACCTGAGCGGTAATTCACAAAAAGCACACCATTGTTCACTGAACTGGAGATTCCTGAAGGCGACATTGGATGGAACACTGTATCCACCGAATTGAACCCGTACTCAACAAATCTCTCGCGGATCCACCGTTTAGTCGGTATCGGTGTCGTCATGTTATCCGGCCAATTTGCCGCGACCATTAAAGAGCGCGAATACCACGATGGATCGCTCATAGTAGGGTTTGTTTCGTAACCGATGATCTTCGCTACTACTGTATTCAGCTCATTTTCTGTGCTCACCGATAATCTGCCGATGAGTAATTCAGAAAGGAAATCATCACCTTGAAGCAGGGTATACGGATGGTCAGTTGCCGAGGGAATGGTAAAGGCAGGTACATGGTTTACGTCACCAACCAACAGGACATATTCGGGCTGGGGAGACCATGTATTGAAAGCGTTGGTAATATAGTCCTTGATCAACGCTGTAGTATTTCCGGTTTGAGATGTGGTTCTTATCTGCACATCCCAGCCTTTTTTCATTTTCCAACGAGCCAGTGGCTGGATCTCATCAACAAAATCGCTCGGCGTTATGATCAGGTATCCACGTGGTCTCTGGTCACCAGTGCTCTGGAAATTAAGGATCAGTCCTTCGAACACCTTGTTCATCGACGGATTAAGCCGGGGCATTTCTGAAGGCGGAGAATAATTTAACTTTATATCAGCCGATCTGACAAAATGTTCGACACTATTTTTCGTGTAAGACGGCATTATTAGCAATGGGTAGAGTTTTGTACCCATTATTGTTACGGGTGCACCAATTTGCACCGGCTCGGTTTCGGCAAGCGGCAAGGCGTTGATCGAGGAGTCGGTTTGAGCCAACTGATATTCATATGTGGGCCTGGTTTCTGACATTATGAAACGGGCGATTGGTAATTTTTCGTTCCTTCTGTATTCAGAGAACTCAACTTCGAGAGCGAGCGTCGAAGCAGTGGATGATGTCACCTGAATCCTGTCCGCGCCCGTAGAGAAAATCAAAAATAGAGCGAATATCATTGTGCCTCCTCAATTGCAACAATCAACCCCATGTCACGATCGGCGATGTAGATGGTATCATTCCTTACTTCAATGCCGTATGCATATGAAGTTTCCATGCTGCCGTACAATCTCGGTTCGGTCGGATCTGCTATTTCAATGACCTGCAGACCTGCGTCACCGTCTGCTACATATGCTTTGCCATTCAGAACAACAACGCCGTTCGCATAACCAGGCGTGTCATACTGGCCGATGATCACTGGGTTTTCAATATTCGAAACATCAATTACAATAAGTCCTGCTCTGCCATCGGCAACAAACGCATGCTCTGCCGATGCAAAGATTCCGCGCGCATTTGACGGCGTATCGACCCAGCCGACCAGCGCAATGCTATCAGGCAGCGAGAGATTGATTATCTGAAGGCCCATTTGCTCGCAACATAAGAACGCAATAGAATCCAACACGCATACAGCTCGGGTATCTCCGGGTGTTGTGAATCTTCTTACGTACGAGGGGTATTGAGGATAAGTGTAGACATCCTCAACGTGGAACCAGTAATTCGCGGCAATATATACATACATTGTATCATCAGATGGCGCTGCGACATCATATGCGTAGATAGATGGGTCTTGGCCGACAAAAACCGGATTGGTTGGGTCGGCAATGTTCAATATGACCAGACCGCCGCTCGTCGAAGAGCCGAGTGCAATGTAGGCAAAGGTGTCGCGTACCGCAACGCCACCAACATCTCGGTCGGCTACATATTGACCGATGACATAGGTCGAGTCTGGCCGGCTGATATTGACGATTTGTAGCCCTCCCTGGCCATTTGCGACGTATGCCAGACTGTCAGCCAGCATTACTCTTTTGGCGTAGCCGGGCAATGGGCACTCGCCGATAACGGTAAAAGAAGCCAGTTGCTCGGTGACCTCGGGCCGGCCGCAGAAAAGCAGTATAGTGAGAACTAAGAGAAAGTACTTAAGATGTTTCACATAACCCCCTAGTAATAAAATTCAACTCCAGCTCCAGCTTTATACCTGACATAATCCTTAATCTCATCGATGTCGGGCATTATCTCAGATGATGCTGCTCGCCACTGGCGCATCACGATCAATTTCAGCCGGAACCCGGCAATGATTCGCGAATACGTCATGAGTGTCACAAGATGTCTGTGATCGCGGCGTCCGAAATGTAGCGAGTCGTCACTGGTTGATGCACTGTAACTTCTGAAACCGTAGTCATATGACAATTTGATGGTCGTGGGAAATAAAGCTGATACATGCATCGAAATA
>JBFEPB010000153.1:0-4713 GCA_041550295.1 bacterium
AAGACATAGATAAGGTTACGAGGAAAGATTTCTACGGCTATTCTGCTTATCTGATCAAGACCGGCAAGAATACACTCGATAATTACATCAGCATATTGCGCTATGGTTATTTCAAGAAAATACAGGAACTTATTATCGCCGGGATGGAAGTGCTCGATGGCCGTGAGGTAATCGGGAACTTTTCTGACCGTCTGGTGAATGAGTTCAGCAAAGATTTGAGAGACCGTATATTCGATACCGTAGAGATCCCCGCCCTAGGGATTAGCCAGGAGGAAAAACCAGGGTACATGCAGAAACTCGTTGCGAGGCTGGAAGAGAATATTGGCACTCAAAAATGCGCGCAATTTCTCAATAAGGGTTTGCGAGACCGTTATGAAGAAGCGAGAAAGCCAGACAGAGAGAAATTCTTGAAATCAAAAAATATCGATCAGTTTCTGAAGGAACAACATCGGGATTTCGTCGCCGAACTAGAAACACATTTGAAGGAAGAAACACTTTTCTTTACTCAGGAAATCACCAGGGAAGTCGTGGAGCACGTAAGAAATGACCCGCATATAGAAACAGGCCTTCGTCAGGGAGATAAAATAATTGTGAAAAAGATCCCCCATATGGCAAAAGAGTACCTTGCAGAGAAAGATGAGCACAAGAAACGATATTACTACTGCCATTGTCCCTGGGTTAAGGAGGCTTTCAAGAAATCAGACAGTCCAATTTCTCCGGTATTCTGCAATTGTAGTGCCGGTTTCTATCGGGCGTATTGGGAGATAGTTTTCGGCGAAGATGTACGGGTTGACGTTCTAGAGTCTTTGCTAAAAGGTGATTCTATCTGCAAATTTGCCGTGCATATTCCAGCATCGATCATGGCATCTGTTTCCTGATCGTTTCCTTATTGAAATTGCCGCACAACATTCACACATAGAAATAGAAATCTGTCGAAAAGTGAACAAAACATAGCCCTTCATTCTCCAGGATCTACGACAGGTTGGTGGTTTTCATTTTCGTGCTTTTACCGAAAATGTCATCGGGGCTTTGATGTCTTTATTCTTGTGATACCAGAGGCCGTCCTCACGTTGTACAAGCCAGGGGCAATCATCGTAAACACTGAATGGAAATTCATGTAGAAATTCGATGTTCAATCCCGCTGCAACCAGCGCGTTAACTATATCTGCGAGGCTATGAAGCCATTCGTACGTAACGTGGTGGAATGGTGCCGACGGGTCGGCATAAGTTCCTGTGCCCTCATATCGAATTGGCTTATCGCTATGGAAATAAGGTTCCTTCATTTGTCCCTCATCATCGAACATGGACCGGATCGGATGGAATTCAACCATATAGAAAATTCCGTTCTTCTCGAGAAAGTGATGGGTGATCCTACCCCATTCACCAAGATCGGGCAGCCAGCAAAGAACACCATACGATGTATAGACGATGTCGAATTCTTCTTCAAGAACCCTGCGCAAATCATATACGTTACAGTGGATGAACCGTGCCTTTATGTTGAGTTCTTTAGAAAGCGATCTGGCAAGCGTAATCGCCTCTTCGGAGAAGTCAACGCCTGTGACCCGCGCACCAAGGCGCGCCCATGACAATGAGTCCATGCCGAAATGGCACTGCAGATGCAGTAATGACTTGCCCGAGACATCGCCCAACTCTTCCAGTTCAATGAAGTTCAGTGAACTTTTTCCTTTCTTGAAACCATCAAGATCGTACATCTTCGAGTTTTTGTTTATTGAGACCAGACCGTTCCAGAGTTGCTCATTCGCATCAAAGTATTTCCTCAATGATTGGTTGTTCATGGCGCTTTTATTCGATAAATCACTTTCTGGTCTGCGGGTAGATATTGTCGGGTGATGAAGAAGATGATGAAAAGGAAGGATATGTGCAGGCCTATTCTTGCCATGGTCAGGATAAAGCATAGTCATACTGTTCGGCATGTCAAGAATGCGCTTGATTCCGCCGTGCTCTCATGTATAATAGATGTACAATAGAAATGAACTACTACAATATCGCGTGCAGATACGTTGCTCCAATATTCCGTATTTTCTTCAACTACAGAATATTCGGTGGTGGAAATCTGCTTCATGCTGCTGCGCGCGGGAGAGTCGTTATTTGTACTACTCATTCGTCCGATCTTGGTGGAATGATCGTGGGCATGGCAGTCAGCTCGGTATTGAAGACCGAGCCGTGGATTGTGGTCAATGCGAAATATCGTAGGAAGCGATTAACGAACTTTTTCCTGAAGGACATGAACATAGTATGGATTATCGGTAATGACATGCTGGGGAACTACCCCGCATTAAAAGAGATAAGAGACCTGATAGTCAAAGGAGGTGATTCGATCATAATTGCTCCGCAGGGGATCTATAACAAGCCTGTTCCTGATGCGATTGAATTCAGGCAGGGGTTTGCCATACCCTGCATTCAGGCAGCTAATGCTGGAGCAAACGTCTTTGTCGTGCCGGCCGTGGATTTAGGCACGACATACCGCGGTTTCCCTGCCTGTGGCAGGCGCATTGCCGCTGTTTTTGGAAATCCGATAGAGGTTAATAAACACGCTGAGAGAATCCGACTGACCAGAACCGTGGAAAGATCAGCAAGGGAACTCATGACATCATACAACACGTTGTTCTGAGCATTTTTTCTCTCAGTATGAATCTATGCGTATTGTCAGGCAATATGCATGAAGGGAGGAAGATTCATGCCTGGATATCTACGTTTTTGGACTGTTCTTCTTTGTTCTATTCTATTCATCCACGCACATACTGCAGTTTCACACGTTGATGATAGGTATTACGAGGACGTATCAGACATAACCCACGAAACAAGTGCCGCGCAGCCGGTTGTCGAGAGCAATTCCATTCCATATCAGACAGGTTGGCCTGTCTACTTAGGGGGATGGATCTGGAACGCGATCAGTTTTGTCAATGCCGACGCCAGTGGAAATTTCGAAGTCCTGTGTTCACGCACGACAGGAGGGACAATTCATCTCAAGAACTATGACGGCACAAATTTCGCCAACTGGCCGGTTTCCTTTGGACAATACAATTATGGTGCACCGGTCGGCGGTGATGTTGATGGTGATGGGTCCATGGAGATTTTTACCGGGGCCAACACTAGTGGTGGTTATGCTACATTATATGGCTGGCAGATCACCGGCGTAGCGCTTAATGGTTTTCCGATCAATTTCGCGTCGGGTACACAAGTACATTCATGCCCGGTGTTGTCTGATCTCGACTATGACGGTGATTTGGAAATAGTGTTCACTCTGTATGAAGGTGACAGCACGTATATCTTCCACCACGATGGGACAGACTTACAGGGTTGGCCTCAGGCAAGCCCGACCAATGTGCGTGACGCTCCCGTGGTTGGCGACATTGATGGCGACGGGGATCTTGAAGTAATTGTCGTCACGGATGATGCTCTCTATGCGTGGCATGACGACGGTACCGAGTGCACCGGATTCCCACGTAACATTGGTCCATACTATACAGACGGTCTTGCCATGGGTGATTTAGATGGCGATGGATTCGGTGAGATCATCGTGACTACAGTGGGCGCTACGAACAATGTGCGCGTCTACGACTATGAGGGTAGTTTGTTAGTCGGATGGCCCCAGAGTACGGGAGCGAGTCTATATGCTGAACCCTGTCTTGGTGATCTGGATGATGACGGTGATCTGGAAGTGTTGGTAGGTGCGACCGGGATTGCAACTGAATACCATGTACATGCCTGGCATCACAATGGTGTTGTTGTGAATGGTTGGCCTGCGGTCACGGCAATGGGTGAATGGTGCCAGAGTTCATCCGCGATCGGCGATATTGATAATGATGGCGACATGGAAGTTGTGATAGGATGTGATGACAACAAGGTTTATGCTTTCCATCATGATGCGAGCCTGGTCGCAGATTGGCCTATTACCGATCCAAGGGACCAGGTGTCAGCACCGATAACGCTTGGTGATATCGATCTTGATGGTGATATCGAAGTGGGCGTCGGCAGTCTTGACAGCATGGTGCATATATGGGATATGAATGCGATACTGGAAATGGCCAATATCGAGTGGCAGACCTATCATCACGACCACTGGTTTACTGGTTGGTATCATCCGATCCCGGTTGTCAATCTCGCGGGAAATATGAGTGGTAACAATGTCGAACTTTCTTGGTCTAGTAATTCAGAGCCGGATATCGCCGGTTATAATGTTTACCGTAGCCTGAGCAGTGGTTATCCTTACACCAAACTCACGGATAACCCCGTCCCTGAGACGTGCTATGTTGATACAACCGTGAGTAGTGGGAATACATACTACTACGTGGTGACCGCATGCATCAGGGCGGGTTCCGAAAGTAGATACAGCAGTGAGATCTCAGTGGCTGTTACCGGAGCGGAGGAGCTTGTACAGAAAGATGCAGAAAATGCTTTTTGGATATCTACCCCTGCGCGGAGTAGTGTTTGCATAAAGTTCACCTTGAGTAGTAACCACGGCCCGGTGCAAATCCGTGCGTACAGTGTGCTGGGTGAAGAGGTGGCGACCATATTGAATGGCGTCGAGAATGAGGGAGCTCACACCATCATCTGGCAAGGTGTTGATAATCACGGTGATATGCTGCCGGGCGGCGTATATTTTCTTGATCTTGTTGCTGAGCAGTATTCTGAGACAAGAAAGTTACTGCTGATAAGGTAACTCAGAAAAAGGGGACAGGCTACTTTTTC
>JBFEPB010000154.1:0-4694 GCA_041550295.1 bacterium
GAGCAAGATCATGAACCGTGGAACTTGGTTGAAAAATGGGATCGCGGCATGGTTGCTGTTCTGGCTGTACAACATATACGACGCATACAAAGGCGCAAATTACATCAAACCACCCTGCGAAAAAGCATGTCCTGCCGCAATCTCACCCTGGGTCTACATCAATCTGATCGCTAGCAAGAGTCAGGAAAAACATCCATATATTCCGTTCTTCGGCACACTGGAACATATATGTCCGGCACCTTGTGAAAAAGAGTGTACAAGAAGAGGCATGGATGAAGCTGTGGCCATCAAGTATTTAAAGAGATGCGTGCCCATGGAAGCACCAAAGCGCACTGAGGCGAAACGAAACGCGAGGATCGCTATCATCGGCGCCGGACCCTGCGGCCTGACTGCTGCCTATTATCTTGGTAATAAGGGATACAACGTAACCATTTACGAGCGCGAGGAAAAGCCGGGCGGCATCCTGACGACTCTGATACCAAAATTCCGGCTCCCGGATGAAATGTTGGACGAAGAAATAAGAGCTACACTCCTTCCGCAGATCGAAGTGAAGTGCGGCGTCGAAGTAGGCAAAGATATAGAATTCAAGGATCTGCTGAACGAGTACGATGCTATCTTTGTCGCTATAGGCGCCTGGAAAGCAACCGAGCTTCGTATACCGGGTGAGGAGAATGCTTTATTCGGTTTTGATATCCTGCGCAAGATCAAGAAAGGCGAGAAATTCGAACTGGGTAAAGTCGGCGTGATCGGCGGCGGAAATACGGCCATAGATGCCGCGCGCAGTTTACTCAGACAGGGTAACGATGTGAAGATCTATTATCGTCGCCGGATCATGGATATGCCGGCTGAGCATGAAGACCGCATTGAGGCGCAGGAAGAGGGCATTGAAATCGTTGAACTGGCGACGCCCGTAGAAATAAAAAAGGGTAGTGTGATAATGACCAGAACCGAATGCAAGGAAGGCAGAAGAGGCAGCGTCGCAATAGTCAAGGACAGTGAATTCGAGGTACAGCTCAATGCCCTGGTGATCACAGCCGGGCAGTGGCCAGAATCAGATTTCATCAAGGATTTTGTTAGAATCGATAGACACGGGGCGATACTGACCAGAAATGGCAGAACATCGCATCCTAAAATATTCGCTGGTGGCGATGCGGTGCTTGGCAGCGCTACTGTAGCATATGCTGTTGGTCATGGCCTCGGCGTCGCCGATGAAATAGACCGGCACCTGAGGAAAGTACCCAGTCTCTGGCATAAAATACTCACGAAAGACTTCATGCCTCACGTAAAACAGATCCCCATGCACAAAATTCAGAGAATCAAAATACCGCATCGTGATGTGCAAAAACGAGTAAAGGACTTCGCCGAAGTCGAACTCAAGGCAACGGACGAAGAACTGCAGAAAGAAGCCTGTCGCTGCCTTACGTGTCCACTGAAGTACAAACCATAAACGAAGAACGTCAAGATCGTCAGAAGCGTTAATTACGTTGCGCTACTCCGATTCTCAGTACAATCCGACGAATTGACACCCTGCACTTTTTCTTGTATAATGGACTGCTGTTTGATTGGACAAAAGGAGGTGCCATAGATGAAAAACATAATAAAGAGAATTCATGCCAGAGAAATACTTGATTCGCGGGGAAATCCAACCGTCGAAGTCGACGTCGAGCTGGATAGCGGCATAACCGGAAGAGCTGCCACGCCTTCTGGCGCGTCAACCGGCGTGCACGAAGCGATCGAGCTGCGGGACGGCGACCAGAGTCGGTACGGAGGCAAAGGTGTGCTTACGGCAGTCAGCAATGTAAACAGCACGATCGCGCCTGCCCTCGCTGGCAAGGTCGTGACCGAACAGGAAAACCTCGATACGGCAATGCTCGAGCTGGATGGAACTCCGAACAAGGAAAAACTCGGCGCAAACGCAATATGCGGCGTTTCTCTTGCAATCGCGCGCACTGCGGCAATTGCAGAAAATATGCCTCTGTATAAGTATCTGGCCAGAGAAAGTAACTTCCTGTTGCCCGTGCCTTTGATGAACGTACTCAACGGCGGCGTTCATGCCAGCTGGCAGGGGCCTGACTTTCAGGAGTATATGATCGTTCCACATGGAGCACATAATTTCAGAGAAGCATTGAGATGGAGCAGCGAGGTCTTTCAGGTGTTAAAGGGAATTTTGAAGGAGAAGGGTTTGAGCATCAACGTCGGTGATGAAGGAGGCTTTGTACCGCCTGTATCATCGAACGAGGAACCGCTTGGATTGATCCTCAACGCCATCGAAAAAGCAGGCTACAAACCGGGCGATCAGATCAGTATATCACTCGACACAGCATCAAGTAGCTTCTACGACCAAGGCGCATATAATCTTAGGACGGAAAAAAGGAAACTTACCAGTGATGAAATGGTTGAAAAATTCGCTACACTATCAGATAAATATCCGATAATTTCGATAGAGGACGGTCTGGCTGAAGACGACTGGGATGGCTGGAAAGCGCTCAACCAAAAACTGGGTAGCAAGATCGAGCTGGTTGGAGATGACCTGCTCGTTACCAATGTAAAACGCATTGAGCGGGGCATAGAAGAGAACGTCGCTAATGCAGTATTGATAAAGGTGAATCAGATCGGAACCCTCACCGAGACTATTAATGCCATCAAGATAGCAAAGAAAGCCGGATGGGGAGCCATCATTTCCCATCGGAGTGGCGAGACGATAGATACTTTCATCGCCGATTTCACAGTGGCCATGGGTACCGGGGCTATAAAGACCGGAGCTCCGTGCAGGGGGGAACGCATCGAGAAATACAACCGGCTGCTCAGAATCGAAGAAGAGCTCGCCGCGGATGTACGATACGCCGGCCGCACGGCGTTTGTAAGATAGAAGGAGGCAAAAAATGGTGTTCGATGACTTAGAAGATACGCAGAAGGGGCCTTTTTGCAAACCATACGGACAATTGTTCTTTGAGAACCTTGAGAAGATACCTTCCTTTCAGGTGATTCATAAGTATCTCACCTGTCTGACCGAGGCAAAAAAGAAAATACAGCAAGCCATCACGATCCTCGACGAAGTACTGAAGAAGGGCAACGAACGACTCAAGCAGATCGAAGAACCCAAAGAAATGCAGTACATATTCGGCAAGGTGACGAGTTCACGGGTCGAGATCGAAAAAGAAATCGAACATCTCAGTGAGGATCGCAGGGAAATAGACAAACTTATATCCCTTTATTCGGAAAAGGGTATTTTCGCCATGCCGCTAAGGGATTTCATGACTATTTTTGACGCGGATCACGCGATCAAAGTGGAGAAAAAGAAAAGCGAAACAGACGAACTGTACTATACAGACATAAAAGGAAAGGACCTTGAAGCGTGTGCTGGTTTCGATAACCTTAATAAGGTAATGACCGGCCACCTCATAAAGAAAATACTTGCTGGCACGGAAGAACAGAAAGAGCAGTCCTGAATAAAACTACCTGTGCGGCATTATTATTACTTTAATTGACCGGTCGGCGCGGGCAACGAGATCAAACCCTTTCTGTATATCATCAAGTCCGAAACAGTGCGTCACCATACCAAGGGCATCGAATTTCTTTATTCGTAGCATTTCAATAGCTTCAATAATATCTTCGTTTACCGCGGCGTAAGAAAAAACAATCTTTGCACTCTTGAAATAAACGTCGTACAGCGGAAGCGGAACCCGCACCTCGGGCGCGGTCGGCGCAAAAAACAAAAGGGTACCACCACAGTCAACCGACTCAAAGGCCTGATCAAAAGCCGGCATCGCAGCAGTACACACGATAACCGTATCGGCAAGATTACCTTCATTTATGTCTTTGACGGCCTCCGGAACATTTTCTTTCGCATTCACTGCGCTATCAGCACCGAAACGTAAGGCGGCTTCGAGACGGTAGTCGTTAATGTCGGTAACGAAGAGTTTTGACACACCATGTATGCGTGCCAATTGAATATGCATAAGCCCTGATATGCCAGCGCCGATCACGAGAACGGTCTGTCCTTTTTTGATACCGGCGACGCGCTGCCCCCTGATGACACAGCCGAGTGGCTCAACAAAAGTACCCTCTTCAAAAGTAATCTCATCCGGAAGCAAGAACGTACCATTGCGCACATTGATCTCGGGAACCCGCACATATTCGGCAAACCCTCCGGGATCGAAATTCGTTGTACGCAGAGTATTGCATGCGGTATGATAACCCGCGAGGCAGTAGCGGCATTCATTGCAGGGAACATGATGCGAAACAAAAACCCTCTGGCCGGCAAGGAACTTCTCAACCCTTTCCCCAACCTCCACGATCTCGCCCGCGATCTCATGACCGAGAACGCGTGGTGCCTTTTTGATCCGGTACCACTCCATTACATCGCTGCCGCAAATGCCACATGCTATGACCTTTACCAGTAATTCTCCCGGGCCTATTCTCGGTTTCGGCATCTCCTCTATTCGGATATCTTTGTTGCTGTAATATATGGCAGCGTGCATATTCAACAAAACTGCGCAAAAATGTTAGGGGCGTTAATTTCGTTGAGAAGATTGGTGAAAGGATGCTGGGTTGAGTCTGTTCCGATCATTTGACAGTAGAATCTTGGGATTGTTTTAGATTTTGACACGTATTCAGCCCAAATGAGCATTTGGCTGCCGAATTTAGTGTCCCGAGCGAAGCCGAGTGGAATTCTGACTTCGTGCTTGTTCTTA
>JBFEPB010000155.1:0-4690 GCA_041550295.1 bacterium
CGTGAGAGCGGTATTTTTGATGACGTCATCGACGTTTTCAAAAACACGCCGCTTAGTCTGAGTGCCGCGGCGGGCTATGCTTTGACCTATGAAAAAGGGAGGGCTATTGAGCTGTACTATCCGCTACTCCTCCTGTACCGCCTGGTGTTATATAGGAAACTCAATATTATCGGCAGGACAAGGTACGATCGCACGATCGCAAATAAGGCAAAAATGTTGACCACTGACAGATTAATGAGTACGGTCAATTTCTTGAACCAGCAGATAGTCCTACTCGAGAGCAATCCAAACAAGTTGCTGCAGTTATTGAATGTATTATTGAAATTGCCATAACTGGCACAATGACGAAGAAATTCATCTGCAATGGTATGCTGGGTAAACTGTCGAGGTTATTAAGGATAATCGGGATCGATTCTGCGTATTCAAATGAGGGTATGGCTATTCTATTACTCGCGCGCAAGGAAGGCCGTATCATCTTGACTCGGAATACCCGATTGCGCGGGAGAAAAGGTGTCTTCTTCGTTGAAGTAATGGAACCAGAGCAACAACTCCAAGCGGTCGTTGATGCGTACGATCTATGGCGCGATATGAAACCCTTTACGCGTTGTGTGATCTGCAATGAAAAGTTGTCGCCAGTGGAGAAGGAGGCGGTGAGAGGAAAGGTTCCGTATTTTACTTACAGGCATTTTGACGAATATGCAAGATGCCCTCGGTGTGAACGTATTTACTGGAAAGGGAGTCACTACAGTAATATGATAACCGAGGTAAAAACGGTTCTGGGGGATGGTTGAAAAAGGTAAGATCATGGACCCTTTATTCATTTCTTCTTGTGTTTGTTTGTCTGAATTGCATGCCCTATGTAAGCAAGGGGCGGCGTGGCAAACTGGTGAGGGTCGCGATCGAGTGCGGTGTTGATCGGGTTTATGTAAGCGGCACTCACCAAAACAAATCAGTCAGTAATCAATTGATAACGCAGGCCGGGCATTTTCCAGTATTTCTTGGCCCACGCGATGGCCGGGTGACTGTTAATGGCCGGGATTACCGTGGAAGTCTTGAAATACGCAAGTTGGATGGTAACCTCTGGGTCCTCAATGTTCTGGATTTAGAGTCATACATAAAAGGTGTTGTACCATGCGAGATCGGAGGTATTACGGAGCGGGAGTTTGAAGCAGCCAGGGCGCAGGCCGTAGCGGCACGAACTTATGCTTATGCACATATCGGTCAGTATTCGGAATTAGGTTTTGATCTCTATTCAACGGTGCAGGATCAGGTCTACCAAGGAATTAACTGCGAAAGGCCTTTGACGAATAAGGCGGTGGAAAGTACGACCGGAGAGGTGCTCTTCTATCGGAATGAGCCGATCGAGGCGAAATATCATTCTACATGCGGGGGTCGTACCGCTGATTTCAGTGACGCCTGGGCTGGCAGTGCACCTCCCTATCTAAGTAGTGTCGTCTGTCGTTACTGCGCAAATAGCCCCCATTACGAATGGAAGAAAACGATGGACAGAAATGATTTTTTTGCTCATATCAGGGACCGTCTAGCAAGGGCAAAGATTGCCCTGGAAACCGGTGAGTTGATACACTCCTTCAGGATCACCCGCAACCGGCGCAGTCATCGAATAAAGGAGCTCATACTGATAACAAACAGAAGGGAATACGCAATACCTAATTACCGGATACGGACGCTGTTCGGCCAGCCAGGTGATCCTGGTGGTCTTCTAAAATCGAACTATGTGTATATCAGAACCAAAGGTGAAAGGGTAATAATCGAAGGAAGGGGTTTTGGCCATGGTGTTGGAATGTGCCAGTTCGGGGCGATCGAAATGGCAAAACAGGGAAGGAATTACCGTCAGATACTGTATCACTATTACAAAGGGGCGCGGATAAGAAAGACAAGATAGTTGCCCTGAGCTGCGGATCGTGATGACACGCGCAAGAATATCGAGATTGGCCACTTGACAAGACAGGAATTCTGGTTAATATATGTATAGACTTAAGTCTAATAATTACTATTGAATCGATCTAACAAAAGGGGTATATTAATGAGGAGTAAACAATGATATCGGCGCGTAAGGAATACGCCATCGGACAGCTGCTGAAGACGGCCAATGATATGGAGATCAAGGGCCAGCTTTCCAAGGCAGTCACAGAAGTAAAGAAAGCAATCGATCTGAATCCGGAAGACGGCAATCTGTACAACCGTCTCGGCGATCTGTATATGAAACTCGGCGATAAAGATGAATCGATTTCGAATTTCCGAAAAGGTGTTGAGGCGTTCAGAAGGGATAATTTTCTTCGTAATGCCCTTGCGTTGAGCAAGAAGATATTAAGATACGAGCCTGATGGATTTGACATGTACTACACGATAGCCGATCTCCATGTTGAACTCGACGAGAAACAGGATGCTGCTCAATACATGTTTGAATACATGGAGAAACAGGGTCAAATGCACAAGAAGAAGGAGATACTTAATGCGATAGATTATCTCAAGGGCCTTGAATTGAAGGATGAGAAATTTCAGAAGCGAATCGCCGAATGTCAGGCGATGGTCCAGAAGGGTGAATTGGAGAAGATTCATGCGGAGGAAATTATCACCGAGAGGCCTACGCCCGAGAAAACTAGATCGACCGAAACCGCTGCGCCGAAAACCTTCTCTCAGGTTCAAACACGCGCAACGAGCAGCGACAAGGTCGCAGACCTGGCCAAGGAATCCGAGCAGACAGGTGCACTACGGAAGGATATTGGGCAACTGGATACGTCAGTCAGGGACGTCGAGCAGGCACTGGTTAACCTGCGGGAAGGCATGCGGCTGGATGATGTTGCAGCGGCACTCAAGGATTCGCTCGGTGAGCTTTCAACCGAACAGAGAAAAGCGATCCAGGAGATGCAGCAATCGATTGCTGATAATCTCGACAAGATTGAGAAATCAATGAAAGCGCTTTATGATAATTCGGACCGGAGTATGCATGAGTTGCAGGATAACCTGACCGCTCTGAACAAAGCGCTCGCTAGTCTGAGCAAGAATCAGGCGAACCTGGCTCAGCAGCTCAATAGTAATCTTGCGAACTTGAACGTGAATTTCAAGACACTGACCGATAATTCACTCAACACGCTAAAGGCGGTACAGGAGAAGTATGAACAGGCAACCAGTAAGATGTGCGCGCGCCTGGATGACACAAAGGACACCAGCGGGAAGCTGGTCATATCAACTGGTGATATGAAAAAGGAACACAGCGAGATGTGCGATTCGCTGACAAAGTATATTTTCGCTCAGGAGTCGAAGGAGAAGAAGCGCGACCGGTATATCACCATAATCCTTATTGTGCTTTCGGTGATCTGCGGTCTATTTGTTATTACCTTGATTTTTAAATAGGCGTGATCCGAGATAGAGATCAAACCTTTGCCTGCATACTGAGATATGCGTAAATAAAATCATCGATTTCGCCATCCATAACCTTATCCACCTGCGAGGTTTCACAATCCGTACGATGGTCCTTGACGAGTTTGTAGGGATGGAAGACATAGGAGCGTATCTGATGACCCCAGGCGATCGTTGTCTTCTTCTTGTTCAGCGCTTCGATCTTTTCGTCCTCTTGCTGCCTGTAATGGTCGTACAGACGAGATCTTAAGATCTTCATCGCATTGGTTTTGTTCTGAAACTGTGAACGTTCATTCTGGCATTGAACCGTGATCCCGGTGGGGATATGCGTGATCCTTACTGCCGAAGAGACCTTATTCACATTTTGCCCGCCATGGCCGCCAGCGCGAAACGTATCGACCCGCAAGTCGTCCTCGTTGATCTCAACACTAATGTCTTCTATTTCGGGGTAGACAAAAACCGAGGCAAAAGAGGTGTGCCTTCTCGCATTCGAGTCAAAAGGTGATATCCGTACCAGACGGTGTATACCCACCTCTGCTTTGAGCAGACCGTATGCGTATTTACCGACCACTTCGATTGTGGCATCCTTCATGCCGGTAATATCACCCGGCAAGAAGTTGAGCATGCGGTGTGCGAAGTTTTTCTTCTGTATCCAGCGCATGTACATGCGAAACAACATCTCGGCCCAGTCACATGATTCTGTCCCTCCAGCACCCGGATGTATCGTCAGTATGCAATTCTTGGTATCTTCCTCCTGGCCAAGGAGTAGTTTCAACTCAATGTCCCTGAGTTTATCCCTTACCTTCTTCGCTTCTACTGTCGCGTCAGCCATCATCTTTTCATCGACTTTTTCCAGTTCAACTAAACCGGAAAGGAATTCGATGTCCGCAGTGATCTCAGCGATTGATTGAACCCAGAATTGCTTTTCGCTGATCTCCGACATTATCTTCTGGGCTTCTGCTTTGTTCGACCAGAAATCGGGATGGGAGGTTTTGCTCTGTAGTTTTTTTAGTTCATGCTCGAGTTTCTGAAGGTCAAAGATGCTCCTTCAGACTATCGAATCTCGCCTTCAGACTCTTTATCTCATCGACGGTCAAGAAATTCGATTCAGATTGCCTGTTCACAGACTACTCCTACTACTCCTTCGTTGTACGACTTTTCTTGGTCGCGGGTTTTTTTTTCGCGTAGCGCTTCTTGAATTTTTCCACCCTGCCAGCCGAATCGACGATCTTCTGCCGTCCGGTGAAAAATGGATGGCACTTCGAACAAAGATCGACACTGATTTTCTCGACCGTGGATTGTGTCTCGA
>JBFEPB010000156.1:0-4648 GCA_041550295.1 bacterium
AGGAGGAAAAAATGAACATTTCAACTGACCCATGGGTTTGGATAGCATCAATTCTCAGTCTGGCGATCCTCTCTTTTCTGTACAAAGAAAACCCTTTTTTCAGGGCCGCCGAGCACATCTTTCTGGGTGTTGCCAATGGTTACCTGGTAACGTTCTATTGGCACCGCATCCTCATGCCCATTCTCTTCAGACCACTTTTTCAGCAGCGTGAGCTGCTCCTGATCATCCCCTTCACAATCGGTATGCTCTATCTGACCCGGTTCATCCCAAGAATATCCTGGCTCGTACGTATCCCCATCGCCATATACATGGGGTACTGGACCGGCGTGCTGATACCGGCAACAATCCAAGCCCAGATCATCAAGCAAATCCAGGGTACAGTCCTGACGTCGGCCAATTTCCAGTCCTGGAATGCCGGTACCTGGGGCATTGTGTGGTCGATCATCGTGTTCATTGGCGTGATATGCACTATCTCCTATTTCTATTTCTCGCGCGAGCATAAGGGTGTGATCGGAGTGACATCGCGTATCGGTATTGTCTTCGTCATGATTGGATTCGGCGCCGCCTTTGGCTATACTGTCATGGCTCGTATCAGCCTGCTCGTTGGTAAATTGCAGTACCTGTGAGGAGACTGGCTGGGCATCATCAGATAACCACGGGCAAGCCTGAAACGCTGTAACCTTCCGGCGCGCCGCCTTACATTGGGTGGTGCGCCGCAGTAAACGTCACATATCTATTTACTTATCGATTTATTGAATTATAATCTCAGATTCTAACCATGAAACCAATGCAGAAATCGCACGATATGCTTTCAAACCATTATCATCATGATGATATTCACTGCCTAGAAAGTTGTGATCAGGATTCGACTAATTTACGAGAGGAGGTTAAATGACTGGCATATTACTGGCTGGCATCTTCGCACTCTCTCCGCCGACCGATGTTCACGTGTACGATACACCGGACGACGGAGGGGGTGCCATTACAATTGAGTGGAAGCTCTCGGTAGATGATGCCTGGCTTCAGCGTTATGATATTTACCGAAGCGAGAACGGCGGTGATTTTGAGAGAAGCGGCTTCATCGGTTCAGGACGCGATCAATTTGTCGACGAGACCGAAGACGACAAAAGATATGTCTACAAAGTAGCTGCGGTCTCTGAGACAATAATCTCATTCTCCGAACCATCGCCGGTGGTGAACAGTAGCGCCCAGTGGCTCAATCGCAGGAAGATCAACATAATAATCGCCGTGATCGTCTTCGGCGGTCTGATACTCTTCTTCATACAGCACGCGCGCAGAGGAAGAGAACTTTTTGTTCGGAAGATCGCCGGGCTGCACGCGATCGATGATGCCGTAGGCCGGGCGACAGAAATGGGCAAGCCCATTCTCTACTGCCCGGGGATCGGATACATTGAGGACATCGCCACGATCGCATCCCTGAATATCCTTGGTGAAGTAGCCAAGAAATGCGGTGAATACGACACCAAACTCATCAACCCTCATGCTGACCCGATCGTCTATACGGTGGCTCGAGAAATCGTCAAGGAATCCTACACGAACGTGGGAAGACCAGATGCATTTGATCCCGACAGTGTCTACTACGTGACCGACTCACAGTTCGCCTACGCAGCCGCCGTGGACGGTATTATGCTACGGGAATTGCCAGCAACAAATTTCCTGGTTGGCTGGTTCCGGGCCGAATCCCTCATCCTTGCCGAGACCGGCGCGTCGACCGGTGCGATCCAGATTGCCGGTACTGACCAAGTATCGCAGTTGCCATTTTTTGTGACCGCCTGCGATTATACTTTGATCGGCGAAGAACTCTACGCAGCTTCGGCGTACATTTCGCGCGAGCCGTTATTACTCGGTGCAATCAAGGGCGAGGACTGGGGTAAGGTAATAATCGGCGCCATATTGATCATCGGTTCGGTCATCGGATTGCTGACCATGTTTCCGATCTTGGGTCTGTTTGATTAGGAGGCTCTAATGAAGAGAAATTTTCCTCTGTTACTGGTGTTGGTGTTTGGCATACTTGGCATCATTCCATTTATCATACCCCACCCTTATGTTCAGAACACCGATGAATTCCTCCGCAACAACTTGCTCAAGATACTTGCCGCGTTCGCATTGATCCTCGGCCTGGGCAGCCTCTTGAGGGTACACTATGATAAGATCCGGCGTAAGGGTCAGAACTGGGAGTACTCATGGGTGCTCATCGGGACTTTCATTATCACTTCCATCATCGGGCTGTTCGGCGGCGTCTCTGGCACCGGCATACTACCGACCAGGATCGGCTCTTTTGTCTTTGACATCTGGACGATCTATTTCAACATCGAGGTACCGCTCGGCGCTGCGATGTTTGCCCTTTTGTCCTTTTTCATGGCGTCGGCAGCATACCGTGCATTCCGCGCGCGTTCGACCGAAGCCACCCTGCTCTTGGTTTCGGCTTTCATTGTGATGCTCGGCGTTCTTCCTCTCGGCAATGAGATTTCACCGCACCTTCCCTCTTTTGCCCAGTGGATCATGGATGTCCCGAATGTTGCCGGTCAGCGCGGCATTCTTTTTGGCGTTGCCCTCGGCATGCTGGCGACAGCGCTCAAGATAATCCTTGGTATCGAACGCTCGTGGCTTGGTGGAGGTGGCGAATGAAGATGATTAATCTGCTGACAAAGATCGATCGCCGGATCATATACCTCATACTCTTCGCGGTCGTGACCCTACCCATAATCTTCCCTACGGCAAAATCAGTACGGGTAATGCCTCCGGTCGAGAAGCTCTACAACGCGATCGACACTATCCCAGAAGACCGGGCGCTGATCATCGATTTTGACTATGACCCGCAAACCTTGCCGGAGATCGAACCTATGGCGTTTGCAATCCTGCGGCATGCCTTCAGGAAACGCATCAAAGTGCTCGCGCTCAGTCTCTATGTTCAGCCCCTTGGTCTCGCGCAGAACGCGCTCGTCAGTGTCTCTGAGGAATTCAATAGTCTGGCAAAAACGCACGAGGACAGTATCATATACGGGCGCGATTATGTTTTCCTTGGCTGGCAGCCGCCGCCTCTCATTCCGATTCTCGGCATGGGCGAGAGTATTGTCAATGTCTACCGGACCGATTACTACGGAAACCGCACCGATACGCTGCCTCTCATGAAGCAAGTGAAGAATTATGATCATGTCGGGTTGCTTGTGTCGCTCAGCAGCGGCGACCCACCAAAATATTGGGTTGAATACGCGCAGAACAGGTTCGGCCTACCGGTCGGTGCCGGGATTACCGCAGTGAGCGCGTCGGAATTCTACCCCTACCTGCAGACCGGTCAATTCTCGGGATTGATGGTCGGCATGAAAGGTGCCGCAGAATATGAGGAACAGGTCGAAAGGGAACTCGCCATCAAGGTACGCCGTAAAGCAAGTGAGTCCCTATCTTCTCTGACCTATGCCCATGTTGTGATAATCATCTTCATCCTGATCGGCAATACCGGATACTTGATATCGAGGCGCAAGGCCAAGTCGTCACCGACGTCACCCACAGGGAGGCCGAGATGACCACTCGAATGAACCATCAGCTCAAGAATAAGCACAGCATTGAACATCACTGTAATCTGTCTTTCATCACCGTAATCGAAGATAAAATCCCCAGGATTTCATCCAGGAGGCTCCCGTGAACATATCAACCGATTTCTGGGTATGGATGAGCGCACTTTGCACAATCGCGATTTTTTCATTCCTGTGGCGTGATAATCCCTTATACAAGATCGCCGAACATGTTTTTGTCGGCGTGGCAAATGGCTGGGCGGTTACCTTTTATTGGCACAACGTGCTCATGCCCACGCTGTTCGACCCTCTTTTCAGACAGGGTCAATTACTTTTCATTATCCCGTTTGTCATTGGCATGTTATACCTGACCAGGTTCATACCGCGTGTGTCCTGGTTAGTACGCATTCCCATCGGCATATCCATGGGCTACTATGTTGGAGCATCGATCCCAGCCGTGAGCCAGGCACTCATCATCAAGCAAATACAGGGAACTTTCCTGACACCACAGAATTTCCAGGCCTGGCATGCGGGAAATATGGGCATAGTCTGGTCGATAATCCTCTTCGTCGGCGTTCTCTGCACACTATCTTATTTCTACTTCTCCAAAGAGCACAAGGGCGTTCTCGGCACGACTTCGCGGATAGGCATTGTCTTTGTCATGATCGGCTTCGGCGCTGCGTTTGGTTACACGGTGATGGCGCGAATCAGTTTGCTCATTGGCCGCATTCAGTACTTGCTTGGCCCATGGTTAGGAATCGTGGACTGAACTAGGTAATACGCGGCCACAAATACACTTACGCGGTGCACGGTTATCCATGCGGTGCACCGCGTTTCATCGCCAAGACCCTTTACTTATCACCTCACGCTAATATACTTAAACCAATGATACTGCAGCATCCCAACCCCTTAAAATGTGGTTATAGGGCTGAGGTTGAGATGCTGGAATGGACGCTGGGCCTAGGTTGATATGCTGGATATGCACATGCGCGTAATCAGCAGTAACAGGCTCCAGCATCCCAAAACCACCCCAAAAACACGCATCCTAAACAAGGAGGTCTAATGATCTACGTTCTCTTAACCGGTATTTGTGCACTTGCACCGCCGACCGGGAT
>JBFEPB010000157.1:0-4612 GCA_041550295.1 bacterium
CGTGATAATTCATCACACTGTCAATGAGTACTTCACGAACCGTCACACCGTAATCATCCGGATTGAATAGCATCGGAACAAGATTTTCTGCCTTGAGCCTGAAATCTTCGTACCATTGCCTGTCATTCTCATCTTCCCATGCATAGTCCCTAGTACCGTAGAGGCGGTCGAAATGGGTCACACCGACCTTCAACGAAGCCAGGGTTTGGGCAGTGACCATATAGTTGAATGTTGAGGAGACAATCCAGTTCTTGATACGGCTCATCGGCCGGTTGTCAAAGTACTTGAGCCTGTACTGACTGGTACCCGTGACCGTACTCCAGATCACCCACTGCCTGCGCTCATTAAACCCCGTGAATGACAATTTTCCCTTCGCATCCGGGAAATTGTAGGTCATACGGCCCTGCACGCGGTAGTCATCTCTCGGTGCATCGAGCTTGAACAGACCTTCTTGATGATATGACTCGGTCTGCATATACTCACCCGAAAAGAAATAACGCAGCCGGTTGAACGCCGGGAACGGTCCGCCCAAAGAGAAATCGAGTTGACTGTATCCATAGTTTATCGGATCTTGCCAATCGCTGAACATTTCATCCGTAAGGAAATTCAATGCACCCGATATCTTTGAGCCGCCTTCACGCGTCACGATATTCACGACGCCGGATAAAGCATCGCCGTACTCAGCATCAAATCCGCCACTGACCACGGAGACCTCCTCCACGGCAGACTGGTTGACAATCGCTGATTGCCAGTTGGTATTTGGCACTTTGGTGACAATACCGTCAACAAAATATGCGACCTCACCATCGCGACCGCCGCGCAAGTGAGTTCCCCGTTTGCTATCGACAACGCCGGCCTGTAAAGCGATCACCTGATTGATGGTTGTTACTGGCAATCGGTTCATTTCCTGCGATGTAACCGCGCGGCGTGTGTGAACAGCGTCCCTGACAATCGCCTCGCGCTCGGCAACGGCGGTTACGCCTTTCACTTCAATCACGGTCGGAGGTAGACGGAAATTTACTATTGTCGTCTGGTCAGCGTTTACGACAACATTCGTGAAGGTAAACGGGTCAAAACTAATGTAAGAAGATGTGACCCGGTAAGTCCCGGCCGGGACATAGAGTATTACGAACTCACCTTCAGCATCAGTCGCCGCACCTAACTCAGTACCTTCAATGATAACATCAGCTCCGACCAGGGCTTCTCCTGTTTCGGCATCAACAACACGACCGTTGATTCTGCCAAATTCAGCACCGAAAAGGAATACCCCGAGGATAAGTAAGAGTAAGATTTTTCTCATCAAGCACCCCCTAATTAATTCTGACTGGCACAAGCCAGACAGTAGCAAAGAATCCTGTATTAGGGTTAACGTAGTAATAAGAATCATTGGTAACGACCTCAAAGTACAAATTGACGATGCCCTGACCATTGAGATACAGGTAGCCAGTTCCACCACCAGCAAAGTTTGTCAACTGTACTCGTTGCGGCGTAGTACCCGCGCACACTGCGTAGTATGCATTTGCCGCACCATCGTCGACTTCGATCGTGACAAGCACCGAATCGACACCACTGTATTCAAGCAACGAATCGATGTGCTTGAAACGGTTCATGACATGCCCGGTGTAAAGTGTATCCGTATTCGTAGATAATATTGTATCGATCGAAGTACCTGACTCGATCAGAACACGGTTGACCGCCGGAACATCGGTGCCGCGTGTCGGATAGTAATAGGCTCCGTAAGATATCCGCTTCAACTGCCACTCAAATGGCTCGATTATCGCATAGGTCGTATCACCGGTTTCTGGGTCGATTTCAGGTGTTGTTGACCTGAGGGGTTCGAGGAATATCAACCGCCGGCCGTCACCTTCAATTTCTTCCATATTGTATGCATCGTCGCCGGTCGGTATGATCGTGTCGATCGTCCTTAATACCCAGTTTGAATCGCCAGTTGGTCCAATATACAGACTATCATAATGGCCAACCAGCCGCTGATCGACATGACCCCATGATTCAACCGTGAAAGTGTCTATCAGATAGACAGTGCATGCCGTGTCTTTTGAATACCACCGATCATAGAGACGATTCGTGTCAACAAAGACGTATCTGCAGCTATCGAAGTGCTGTTTGATTAATGGTGAATCAGCCCGGAATATGAGATCCGAGGTTTCAAACGTTATTCCAGGTATATTCAGTGGGATGTAGGTGTCGACAAAACCGTCGATCGTATTGAGTAGTACGGGATAGTCGTCTGTGATGATGGCGTCTATCTGCGCGTCGTCTTCAGGAGTGCCTTCGTAGAAATCTGGCGGTGGTTCATTACCACACGTCATCAGGCACATTACTGTCACAACTAAGAGGCCTAGAAGACGCTTCTTCATCCTTCCTCCTTTCTTTTTTGTCTTATCTTTTTCTTGAGTGCTTTGCTATACAAAACCTTTTCTTTTCTTTGCCATCACCTCCTCTCTCATAAAGTTGTAATCTACGTGAATATAACGCATTCTCTTAATTATTATAACAAATATCCCTGAATTGTCAAGCTTATCAAACAGGAAGGATCAACCTCCATCCACCAGCCGGAAGTTTACTGGTATTGAGACGTAAACCCGGACAAACTTATCCCGCTGTTTGGCCGGACTGAACTTCCACTGCCGTGCTGCGGCAAGCGCAGCCTCATCCAGCATCTGATTACCACTGGATTTCAGTATCTGGACCTCCATGACGCTGCCGTCGATATCAACCAGAGCCTTAACAACGGCTTGCCCCTCAATGCCGGCCCGGCGCGCTAAGTCAGGATAGCGTGGTTTTTGCTGGAAAATGGGCTGAGGTTTCACCTCAACCTTATAGTACGGGACGATCTCGATATCAGGGCCGGTTGGCATGGTCCTGATAAGATCCTCCTCAAACTCGGTATCAGCAATTGTCTCCACCGCTTCTTCGGCAACCTCACTCTCTGCCTCCACCGCGACTTTGGGGCGCTCCATTGGAGGGGGCTCCTCAAACTTCTCCATTTGCGCCGAGATCTCCTCAACCATCGTTACTATTTCCCGCTTCAGTTTATAAGCCTCTGGTTCAGCGTATGGTACGAAGAGAAATCCCAGAATAAAAAGGATCAAGCTGGAGAGAAGACCCGCTCTCAGATAAACACCATACATCGCTTTATGGTCACGCATGATCAACTCCTCTGTTCGGTGGCAAATGTGATCCTGAATGCCTTTGCCTCCTTCAGCTGATCGAGGATACCATCTACTACACCGTAGCTCACTGCCTTGTCTACCTTCATGACAGTAATGATTTCTGGATTATCCCAAACCTTCTGCGTCATTTTCCCGCCGATGACCTCGGCTGACACAACATTGTCATCCATGTATATTCTCTGATCTTCATCAACCCAGATGTAGGAAATATTCCTGCGCATCAAAATACGCTCCGTTGATCTGGCTTCAGGTATGGTTATCCGCAGATTCAGTTTTGTGGCCCGGAATACCGTGGTCACCATGAAAAACAAGATAAGGAGGAAGGCAATGTCTGCCGTCGATGCGGTTGGGATCTCGCCCCGCTCCCGGTGTCTGCGTATAATGCTTTTCCTCATTATTCCTCACTTGTTGGTATCAGACTTATCTTGGTCACTCGTAATTCCCTACCATCGGCCGAGGTATTCTTTGCGAGTTTGATCTGATCGAGCGCCTGGATCATGTTGTCGTAAGGAGCATCTTTGCTTGGGCGCAATGAAACCACCAACAAGGTGTCACGAGCCAGCAAACGCTCCTCTATGACGTTCTTGATCTCACCGTATTCTGCGGGTAACAGTATCATGTCGAGGTTAACGGTTTTTAGTTTAACTTCGCCAGCGGGGTTGATCGCCACAGTAACGATGTTCTCGGGCTTCACCTTAACTTGTTCTTCCTCCGTCGTTCTCTCGGGTAGTAGCATCTTCAAACCTTTGTCTTTGGTGAAAACCGTCGAGGTCAAGAAAAAGATCAATATCAGGAAGGCCACATCGCCCATCGATGCGGTTGGGATTCCGGCTCTTGTAACCTTCTTTTCCCGGAGTATCATTATTTCTTCCTTGGTAGGTATTGCTCGATAATATAATCGATCAATCCGCTTGCTGCCTCCTCCATGTCACGGGCATAACCGTCGACTTTACCAGAGAATAGAATGTGTATTATCGCGAGTGGTGTCGCAATAATCAATCCCCATTTTGTAGTAATAAGGGCGGTCGAGATACCGCTTGCAACAACGGTGGGTTCGACTTCGCCAGCCAAGGCAATTGCGGCAAAAGCGGTGATCATACCCATGACCGTGCCTAAGAACCCCAGAAACGGTGCGACAGTCGTTAGACCCGCGAGCAGTGCCATACCACGGTCTAAAAATGCCAGTTCGATCGCGGCACTGCGCGTTACCATCTCCTCCATCGCATCCTTACCCATATTCGCCTTGTCAAGGATCGACTTCAGAATTTTGGCAACCGGCGAAGCGGTCTGGTCACACAATGCCTTGCCAGCCTCGATGCCCTGCGAGTCGACAGTCGAAGTCAGTTTTTCCAGGAAACTTCCTGGGTTCAGGCGGGCTTTGATAAAGAGACTGTAGAGCCGTTCGATTATTATTGCTA
>JBFEPB010000158.1:0-4603 GCA_041550295.1 bacterium
CGGGGCATTGCCTCGGCCATTAGTACCTACCATCAGAATCTCAAGTACGGCGGTGGTTTTAGCATCCTTGCGCTTCCGCAGAAGGACATCGATCTAACCCTATTGGAAGAGAAAATCTACGAGGAAATAGAGAATCTGAAGAATATCATGGTGAGCGAAGAGGAGTTGACAAAAGCGAAGACCAAGGCGCTGGCTCAGGCAGTCTATCGAAGAGATTCACCAGAACGCATAGGCGCCTATATCGGTCAGTTGGAGATTGCAGGTCACGGCTGGGAAAATATCAATGAGTATCCAATCCGGATCCAGAAGGTCAGCAGGGAGGAGATAATCGAGGTGGCGAATAAGTATTTTACAGCGGACAATAGGACAGTTGGATATCTTGTTCCGGTGGAGGTACAATGAATAAGGCAATTATTGCACTTCTGCCCTTGTTATGCGGTTTCGCAGTCGAGATAGAGCGCGACACCCTGGACAACGGGTTGGTTGTCCTGACGGTTGAGGCACACAAGATCCCGGTCGTTGAAATGAGAGCCTATGTGCGCGCCGGCAGTGTATTCGATCCACCCGGTAAGGAGGGTCTGGCCAATCTTGTCGGCCAGATTCTTATACGTGGTACTGAACAGCTCACGTACAGTGAGATCGTTCAATCGATCGAATCACTGGGTGGTGAGTTCAACCCATTCATTTCCGAGGATTATGCAGGGCTCAGGGGAAAGGTACTGAGCAAGGACACGGGACGTCTGGTGAATATCCTGAGCAACTGTCTGAGGTTTCCATTATTCGATTCATTGGAATTATACCGTTTGAAGAGGGAGACGGTTTCATTGATCAATGCACAATCTGATGATCCGTTTGACGTCAGTGAAAAAGGTTTTCGCCATCTGTTATATGATAATCATCCTCTGGGCCATTTCCCCGAGGGTTATGACAGCGCCGCAGTGACTATATCGGCGTCAGAGATACGCAGTTTCTATACTACTTACTATCATCCGAATAATACATTTTTGGTATTTGTCGGTGACTTCATCAAAGATTCCCTGCTCGCTGCGCTGGAGCAAAGCTTTGGTTCTTGGGAGAGAGGAGAGGTTCCTGGAGAAAATATCGTCGAACCGCAATCGATCAACTATCCCCGGGCCTGGATAATACCGATGGATATTTCCCAAGCGTATATCCTGTTGGGTGATTTCGGTCCGGCATACGGTACCGATGACTGGAATGCGACACGCGTCATGAATTATATTTTCGGCGGTGGTGGTTTGACGTCACATATAGCTGAGACGATAAGGGAAGAGAAAGGATTGGCATATATTGCCTACTCCTCATTCCGTCGGTTCAAGAACGGAGGATATTGGGCTGCCGAGGTGCAGACGAAGAAGGAAATGGTTGAAGAAGCCGTCACGGCGCTGGTCGGTGAAATCGTGCAGATGCGGGATACCATAGCTGCTGACGAAATAGAACGCGCCAAAAAGTTCTATACTGGTTACCTGCCGCTCGCGTATGATACCTATAGTGAGATGGCTGGCATTGTTGCTCAGATCGAGATCGAGAATCTCGGTCTCGACTATCTATCCAATTTTGAGCAGTATATCCGTGCCTTGACTGTCCCTGACCTCTTAGCTGCGGCGAGAAAATATCTGCATCCTGACCGCTTCTATTTATTGATCGTCGGCAATGTGGCACCTGAGGACATAAGTATAGACGGCATCGAATGGGTGCAGTAGTATGATAAGACCGGTCAACAATCGGATTGTCGCCATCTTCGTTGACTTGTTTTCCTTTGTCTCTATAATATAAGCGAATGGCCTGGATCGATATCGTAATCATAGTCATAGTAGTGAGTTTGATCATTCATGGGATAGCAACTGGTCTGATAAGAGGTGCGTTTGATATAGCCGGGATCATAATCGGTTACGTGATTGCAGTAACCTACAGCGCGACCGTGAGAATACCGCAGATTCTTGCTTTCATATTAATATTCATCGCGGTTATACTGGTTTTCTCCATTGCCGGGAGGATAATCTCCAGGATCGTACACCTGACACCACTCGGCTTGATCGACCGGATATTGGGTGGAGCACTTGGGTTGATCAAGGGTTTTATCATATGTTTCGTTTTTCTGATTGCAGTAATGTATATGAAAAAGGATGTCAGAATTCTTTCTGAGTCGCAGTTTGCATCACAAATTGCTGATGCCGGTATGAAAGCCAGCAAATTATTACCGAGACCTCTCTATGAGTGGATAGAAGATGTTTTCGGTCGGGGCGAAATCGTAGTCAATGAGAACGATTACTTTCCTGTCTGATTTTGGACATAATGATTGGTTCATTGCGGCGGTAAAAGGCGAGATACTGAAACTCGTCCCGGGCGTGTCCATTATAGATATTACACATAGCATCGCGCCGTATGACGTCCGGGGTGCGGCCTTCGTACTCAGTGCGGTTTTCAGGAATTTCCCTGAAGGGTCGATTCATCTTGCCGTGGTCGATCCAGGCGTCGGCGGTGAAAGGAAACCTCTTATAGTCCAATCACAGGGATATATGTTCGTCGGCCCGGATAATGGTATATTCTCCAATGTTCTCGAGAGAGATTCAAAGGTCTATGAGATCGAGACCGGGTCCGCAGCGAGCTCCACTTTTCATGCACGGGATGTCTTTGGTCCCGCCGCTGCCAGGCTTGCCACTGGTATTGCTCCAGCAACAATTGGACGGGACCTGGCAGATTATTTCCGTTTCGAAGGCACACGGCCAACAGAGAAAGATGGAACGATCTTCGGTGAGATCGCCTATATTGACCATTTCGGTAATTGCATCACAAACATACCGGTTTCAAAAGAGATCATATCACTGCATGTTTCAGGGTATTCTATAAACGTAGGGACCAGTTATGTTTCTGCCTGTGCGCACGCGCTGGTATGCGTGAAAGGCAGTATCGGATACTACGAAATCGCGAGTTATCAGGGAAATGCCGCTGAGAGGTTAAAGGCGCATGTTGGCATGGAGGTTCAAGGCCATGGCATCGAGTGAGATTGCCTCTTGACATTATTTCAATCTTGTATAAAATCTACTAGACTTAAGTCTTATGATGTTGCAGCAAAGAATGAACATAACTTAGGTGACAAGCAAACAAAAGGAGGCAAAGTGAAACTGGTATGGATACTCTTGTTCATGGTGCCGGCATTAATGCTGGCAACAATCATCCAGGGGGGACCTGGCGACAGAATAATGGGTTTTGCTCCCGGTGATACTCTTGTTGATACGCTGGTGGTGATGGTCCGTGTGCCGGCGCGCATTGGTCTTTATGTTGACGGCAATACTGAGTTCGACCTGGGCTCGGCTGCGGTTGCTTTTCCACCGATTTTGTTTCCTGGCTACTATGACCCGACCCTTGTCGGTGGTACAAATTCTGACGGCGTCAATGTTCAAGTGTTCTCCAATTCTCAGACCATGATCTGGCGTCTCGAAACGAGCGGGAGCGGCGACTTCAGCACAACGATTGGGCTCGATCAGTTGTATTACGCGCCCGATGGCGAGGCGAACCCGGTCGACGGTACTGATCCGCCCGGCGGTCTCTGGGTATCATTCACCACATCGTATGTGGAGATTGCCAACGGAACGAATACTAATGGCTGGCAGGATGCAGATCAGGATTATGTATTTCAGGCAGAGGTTGACGATGCACCGACTCCGGCGATTGGCGAGACCGTGACGATATTTTACCGCGTCTATGCGCAGTAGAACAAATTAGCGGATGGGGCCGATGGGTAAATCAATAATTCTGATAACTATCCTGTCGGCCTCAATCGTTCTCGCACGAACGCGCATCGTAGTCATCATCGACACCAACGTGGAGTTTGATCTGTATCAGACCATATATCCTCCTATTGCTTTCCCGTCCTATTACACTCCCACACAAGCGTCGGCGTTCAACCCGAGCGGTATTTCACTGACGATTGGTTATCAAAGAATCGGCAGCGGTCATGATATTTCTGATGTTTACGTGGCAACACGTGGTAGTGGCGACTTCTCCAGTTCGATTGCTCTCGACCAATTGTATTTTGCTCCGAGCGGTGAGCCGTTGCCACCCACTGGTGTGGATCCGCCTGGTGGCAACTGGCGGGCATTCAGCATATTGTATCAGGAAATCGAACATGTAGAAGTGAGCGGATCCGGGTTTAAGAAATTCGAGCGCCCCCAGGATTACATATTCAAAGCAGAGGCCGATGACGAATCAGGTGATCATTCAATAACTTTGTATTACCGTGTTTTCGGATTATGAATATAATATTCTTGTCACTCATCAGCTACCTCGGGTTCACTATCGGCCCGGCAAAGGTTGAAAAAATCGTGTTGGGAGCGGAAAAGTTGACCGAGGTATTTGAAGTACAGAACTTTACTGGCGATTCTCTGAGGATCAAGGTTGAGTTCGAGGATTTTGACATCGATGGGGAAGGCACAGTAGTTTTCTATGACCCCGGTTATTTTACCAACTCACTTGGATCCCGTGCCGTTATCAATCCCGAGGAATTCATTGTGCCACCGGGGCAAATTGAGCATGTGAGGGTCACATTTGATTTGCCTGCCGGTGCAGAGATTCCTGAATATTA